>JAZUMF010000118.1:0-69117 GCA_045603485.1 Kiritimatiellia bacterium
TGTCGCCGAAAGGCGGAATCTCCGGCTGAAGCCCGCTTTACAAGCCAAAACAAAACTGCTATAATACCGACAACAAGCAAGAAAGCTTCGTCAGCACAGGGCTACGCAACGAGTGTTGCACTGGCTACTGGATGGCGGGCATCAAAAATGCGTCCTCTGCTGCCAAGATAAAATGCAAATTTACAAGGTGCGATGATTTTGGTATAGAAACATAAGAAGATAGTACTTTTGATTTTTGTGTATGGGGTGCTTTTCCTATTTTTCTTTCCTGTGGCACTAATCGTTGGAACTATTCATTTATTTGTGCATATAAAAAGAACGGCAAAAAAAGACCACACTGAAGTAGATGAGCGCGGGCATGTTAGCCCGCGCACCTCTTAAAAGTTGTTTTTACCAGTTGTCTAGGTTGTTTCCAATCTAAAAACCCTAAACCATATCTAATCCAATCTTGTTAAGCCAGTCAAAAACTCAATCCGCGAATATGCACAAATCTATTTGTGGAAATTTGTGAAACTAGTGTAACATGGTGGTACTTGAAGTGAGGATAGATGGTTGGCTTTGTCTTATGTCGCTAAAACTACGAGATTACTTCAAATACAGAATAGACCCAAGCTGATAGAAGGATTTTGATGCCCACGGTGTGCCGCCGTATGCACCAAGGTTGATGCGTGTTCCTCGAGAATGGGGTTCGCGGTGATGATTTGGCGAATTTGGAGCGCCGGCATCAATGCAAGGGCTTTGGGTGAAGCCCTTTTGCTTTTCATTATTGAAGCTGCCTCCAAAGTACCCGTCGTTAATGTATGAGTTTGCATTTCTGGATTTAAGATGATAGTAGGGATAGCCAGTACAAAGGGGATCTTCAACAAAGTTGCCTTCTCCTTGGTGCTCCTCTTGAAGACAGCTGTATTCAACCGCTGTAGGATTGCTTAAGCTTGCAGTCGTATTGCCGCGGATAATGCAGTTTTGAACGAATAATTGTGAACCTGTATCAACTGCTCCGGCTCCAACTCCATTACCATCGGCGATTGTAACATTGCTAAGTGTCGCTTCAGATATTGAGACTGGTGTCTTTCCTTTACTATTTAAATCTTGGGCATCGTTATAGACGGTTTTCCTACATACATGGATAACATTTGTCGCTGTGCGTTGTGTGTCTTTTTGAAAATTGCAAAAGAGACTGTTTGTTACAAAGAGACGACCGCCGTTCAGTAGTATCGTTGATTTGCTCTTTGGAGCCTTGGATGAGATGATGCTTATGTTGTCGGTTGTATTAAAGACGCATCTTTCAACAATAGATGTCATCAGTTGATCCTTAGTGTTGAGGTCATCTATATAGAGGTATCCTGCACTATATATATCATAGCCAGGAGTCTCCCCAAGATTGGCATAGCAATTTTCAAAATAGTTGTTAATTAAAACGGCTCTGGACATTCCACGCAATGCCAGCGCTCCACCGCCAGCGAATGTGCGTTCATTAGCGCATTTGTTTCTTATAAACCGAGAGTTCATTATAGTGATTGTGCCGCCAGTTGTGAAGATTGCGCCACCCCAGGCGCCATTGTTATATGCCGATTGCATCTTATTATCTATAAAATTGCAGTTTTCAATTTTGGTAGTGCAACCTTGTACAAAGAGAGCGCCTCCTCTTGTTTTTACATTGGTTCCTCCTTGTCCGCATCTATTCCCTTCAAATTGGCAATTTGAGAATGTAATATTGCTATTTAGTGCATATATACCGCCACCGAAAATATTCTGGTTGCTGCCTGAGGGTAGTGTGGTACATGAGCTGATAGTGCAGTTTGATACGACCACATTCGGGCAGTCTGTAAAATAGGCGGCTGCGCCTGCCGCATTCGCTGACACCAATCGCCCATCAGATAAGGTTATGTCGTGGATCTCAATTGATGATGTTGAACTTGCATTGATAAATCGCGTGTTATAGCTGGTGTTACGATTGAGTTTTGTGATTGCCGTGCCACGCTCAAGCGAGCCGTCGGTCGTGGCTGCATAACCACCGCTGATTTTTATTGGGATTTTAATTGAAGATAAGATTACTTGCTGTGTAATTGAGTACTCTCCGCCAGCATAATAGATATTTATCTCGGCTGCTCCTGAATTTATTGCGGCAGTAATGGCGGCATTGACATAACAGCCATGTGGCTCAACTGCATTGGACCAGCTTGCGCCAGATTTATCACCATTTCCGTTCGGTGAAACAAATATATCAGCGCCAAGCAGATTTACTGTGACGATCAATGCGGTAAAAAAGGCTGAATGTTTTAGTGTCATAAATAACTCCTTAATATGCTTATATGATATCAAATTTAGACTATAGGTTCAAAGAATTAATTTTAGGGTGTGCCAATGTTGCCGAAAAGCAATGTAAAATTTTTCTTGACCATTCTATAATATTTTTATAACTTATGTAATGTGGTTTTATCTTTCGTGGCGTGTTGCCATCAGGTAAAAACAAAAACTAATCAACCTATGGAGTAAACTATCATGAATCTCTCAAAAAGCATCGTTGCCGCTGCTCTCGTAAGCACCATTTTTGCAGGTGCCGCAATTGCAGATGAAGCTGCTGAAAAACTTTTCACCGGATATGTCGGCGCATCAGCCAAGACGGGCTACCTTTCAAATGGTAAGCTCTTTGTTGATGACCCTGTTCTTCAGCCTTATGCCGGTATTGATTTCTGTGGCTTCAATTTTGATATTTGGGCCAGCCAGGATCTCAAGGACGATGAGGAAAATGGCTACGAAGAGATTGACTATACTCTCACATATTCGGGCGCTTTCGGTGATGTCGGATACTCAATCGGTGCTACCATTTGGGCATACGACAACTCGCAGAATGATTACCGTGCATTCGCAAGCGTTTCTTACAATGCACTTCCTGTAACCCCGTCTGTCTATGTCCGCTACAATATTGACAACTGCTACAATGATGATCACGGCATCTATGGTCAGTTCAAGCTCGCCAAGGGCTTTGACCTTTGCGATAATCTCAGCCTCAGCCTCAGCGCTCTCGTTGGCTATGCTGACAGCGATTACCGCAAGACCAGCTGGGCAAAGGATAACTGCGGCTTCCTCGATTTCGAAGCCAATGTAGAGCTTTCTTACTCTGTTACCGATCAGCTTTCTCTCAGCCTCGGCTGCACCTACAGCTCAATCCTCGACAACGATATCCGCGATTTCGAGGATGATCCTGAGACAAGCCTCCAGGCTGATGGCGAGAGCGATCATGTCATCGGTTACTTCGGCGCCTGCATTTCTCTCTAATTTGCAGTCCTGAAATGGCTAATACCGAGAACCCCCTGTCATTGGGCATCCGCAAGGCGGTCCCCCGACCGGGGGTTCTTTTTTGACCAAATATCAAGTTTTTCATAAGAAAACAATCGACTGGGAATCTGCACAGGAAATGAGCGAGTTTTTGGAATTTGTTGGTGTTTCGAAACGCTTCGGTTCTGTTAAGGCCGTAAATAATGTTTCGTTTTCCGTTAAACGCGGCGAGTTCTTTTCTCTTTTAGGTCCAAGCGGTTGCGGTAAGACAACCTTGCTTAGGTTGATTGCCGGATTTGAGCAGCCTGATGAGGGGCGTATCCTTCTTGACGGAATGGATATTACTCAACTCCCGCCACACCGTCGCCCTGTCAATACGGTTTTCCAAAACTATGCACTCTTCCCTCACATGACGGTCTTTGACAATATCGCCTTTGGCCTTCGTATTGCTCATCGCCCAAAGGCTGAGATTGAGGAAGAGGTGATGAAGATGCTTAAGCTTGTCCAGATGGAGGACAAGGCATATCATTTCCCAAATCAGATCAGCGGCGGTCAAAAGCAAAGGGTTGCCATTGCCCGCGCATTGGTAAATAAGCCTCGCGTTTTGCTTCTTGACGAGCCTCTTGCGGCACTTGACTTGAAGCTTCGCCAGCGTATGTTGCTTGAGCTTGATTTGATTCACGATCAAGTAGGTATCACATTCCTTTATGTGACTCACGATCAAGGCGAGGCGATGTCGCTTTCTGATCGCATCGCCGTAATGCATTCAGGCGTTACGGAGCAAATCGGGCCTCCTGCTGAGGTCTATGAGGCTCCAAAAACGAGTTTTGTCGCATCGTTTATCGGCGACACCAATTTCTTTGAGGGTATCGTTACTTCACTGCCTGAGGACGATTACTGCCGTGTTGAGCTTGAGGACTTTGGTGATGTCCTTTGCTATAATGACAAGAAGAAGAATGTCGGCGGCAAAGTGAAGCTTTCGCTGCGCCCAGAAAAGTTCTGCATTTCAATTGATCCTCCTAAGCGCCAATTTGCTCACATGAATGCCCTTCGCGCAAAGGTTGAGGATATTATCTATTCAGGCAACCATACCAACTATTGGGTTAGTGTAGGGTCTCGCCGCATAGCCGTCTACCAGCAGCATGTAGCATATCTTCTTGATGAAAAGCCCATACGATGGGGAGATGAAGTTTGGCTCTTTTGGAATGCCGACAATGGCTATATGCTCGATGACGAGAACTCCAATATTGCTGAAAACGCTTCAAATAAAATTGAAGTTGAGAGCGAAGGCGCAAAATGACGAAGAAGTTTCGTGAAGTATGCGCGACGGCGCCGTCGCTATTGTGGCTGGCGATTTTATTGATTATACCGACCTTTCTAGTCTTGACTTTTGCCTTTAAGACATCAGACCCATACGGCGGTATCGGTACTGAATGGACTTTGGCTTCTTTGCGCTCGCTTGGCAACCCAAGTTACCCAGCAATTATCTGGCGCACTGTCTGGCAAAGTGTTGCAACAACTTTTATTTGTGTCGCCCTGTCGATTCCCATGGGTTATTTCATGGCGCGTACAACAGAGCGTGTAAGGCGTTTTTTGATGGTCCTTACAATTCTTCCTTTTTGGATTTGCTTTATTTTGCGTGTCTTTGCATGGATGAGTCTTCTTCATCCGCTTGGCTTCATCAAAACGACATTGGCGTCAATAGGACTGATTGCTCCGGACGCGCAGCTCCTTTATTCATCGGGCGCCGTTCTGCTCGTTATGGTCTACAATCATCTTCCATTTGCGATACTCCCGATTTATGCGGCTTCAGAGAAGTTTGATTTCCAGCTTTTGGAGGCGGCGTCCGATTTAGGCGCAACCAGATGGCGTGCTTTCAGTACTGTATTCATACCAGGTATTAAGGCCGGTATTTTTGCCGCAATCCTGATGGTTCTGATTCCAGCCTTGGGTGAGTATGTTATTCCAGATATGGTGGGCGGCCCTGGGTCTGAAATGATTGGCAATAAGATTGCACAGCGCGTTCAAAACGATCGTAATTTGCCCCATGCCTGCGCGTTATCTGCCGCACTTATGCTTTTTGTCCTCGGGCCTATGCTCGCCGTAATGATTGGCCGCCGCCGTGGCGACGGTAAAACAAAAATCAATGGAGCTATGCTGTCATGAACAAATCCTCGCGCATCCCGCTCCTTACGACGATTGCGATTTTGCTTTTCTTTTACATTCCAATCGCAGTCTTGATCGTCAACTCTTTTAATGCCTCGTCAACCGACGGGTCTTGGGAAGGCTTTACATTAAAATGGTATGAAAGACTATTCTCTAACGGTGAGATTTGGGATTCCATACGAAATTCGTTGATTGTCGGCGTAACATCCACTCTCGTCTCGACGATTTTGGGAACTTGTGCCGCTTTTGCACTTTATAAGTATTCAAATACGAGATTGCAAAAGGCTCACAGCATAGTTCTGTATATGCCGTTGGTCGTCCCAGAGATTTTGATGGGTATATCTTTGTTGATGTTTTTTATCGCGATAAAGCTTCCGTTAGGATTATTCGCGATTTTTGTCGCTCATGTCACATTTTCAATGAGCTATGTAGCGATGGTTGTTCTATCAAGGCTTCAGGATTTTGATGCAACTCTTCTTGAGGCTGCGATGGATTTAGGGGCTAACGCGTGGGTTACAGCACGCAAAATCATGTTGCCTTTGATTGCACCTGGCATTATCGCAGGAGGACTCTTGGCCTTTACCCTCTCCGTTGATGATTTTGTCATTACATTTTTTGTGTCGGGACCTGGTTCAACAACACTTCCTGTCAAGGTTTACAGCATGATTCGCCATAGTCGAGAGTTGCCTGTAATTAACGCATTGTCGACTTTGATGATGGTTGTTACTTTTGCAATAGTGCTGTTTTCACAGCGACAGGAAAGAAAACGCTGATCGATAGCCCTCTCTTGACTTAATGTGAAAAGTGGATTAAAATTTTTTATCATTAATGGTAAAGGAAGGATTGGAAATGAAGTTTTTAGGATTGCTTACATGTTGCTTTTTAGCTTTTGGATGTTACCTTTATGCTGAAAATGATGTCGTTTATCATGTAGACCCGATTGATAATCCGAATATTGTTTCAATCGTGGCTAGTGCCGCACCTTCGTCGACCGTCTATGTGGCAAAGGGCGAATATAAGATAACATCTTCGCTTGCACCTGCAAATGGCGTAAGGATTATCGGTGCTACGGGTAAGTATGAAGATGTTATTATCAATGCTCAAGGCAAATGTCGCGTCATTTTAGCTGATAAAGGAAAAAATTATATTTCAGGCATGACTTTGACCGGTGGTTATTTACATGCAACAAAATCGGCAAATGCAACTCAGGGCGGTGGTATTAAATTGACAGGAGGCGGAGTCATTACCAATTGTCGAATAACGGCATGCTCTAGCGGAAATTTTATTAGTGGTATTGGGATGTATCTCAATAGCTCCTATTGTTATGATGTTTTGATTGATAATTGCACTCATGCTGCTACACCTAACTCTACTGCTACTTCACAGGAGTCAACAGGCTACATCGTATCACTCTATGGCGCAAGTGTAATGGATCGTACTCGTGTAGTTCGAAATATAATCAAGCATGGTAAACATAAACAAGATGACAGTTGGGGAGGCGTACTTTCAATTGCAAACAGTGGTGCTACATATGCTTCGTCTTGTATAGTCAGGAATTGTGAGATAGCACATAATATTTTTGAAAATTATCTTAGAACGGGTAAGGGCACAACCTTTGGCTCGATTGGCGTCTCAATTGGTGCGGGTATTTTGGAAAATTGCACAGTTGTGAGTAATGTTGTTTTAAATGCTGAGACTGCTGTTTCAGGGACTTCAAATGATGAAGGCGCTTGTGGTGTTGTCGTTTATCCGTCAAACAACGCTACTGTCAGTAATTGCCATATTGCGGATAATTTCTACAAGGGTATTTTGCGAAATTATTCAACGATAATCAACAATGCAAGCAATGCATCGTATCATAAACGATTTGTCTATTGCTGCACATATCCGGCAAACGCTAATTTACCAAATTCATGCGTAATTACCAGCGATTCAAAATATCGCATTGATGAAAGAGGGCATGTTAGAATAGCAAGAAAGTCTCCGTTGATTGGAGCAGGGCAGCTCCAGAGCTGGATGGCTGATGCAAAGGATGTCTACGGCAAGCTTCGAGTGCGTTCAGGCTCCGTAGATATTGGCGCGGTAGAGTATATCCCGGATACATCGTTTTTTATGGTTCGATAGAACTCATAATTTTCTTGAACCCTAAGTTCCGCAAATTCTCTGATTTTGGCAAGACCTGAACGCTCGACCGCTTCTTTCATTTCATCATTTAGCTTGAAGCGGCCGCGAAATTTTGAGTTTGACAGTTTTATCAGAGCTTCGGGGATTGTCATTTCTAGTCAGATGGATTATCGCGTGTCAAGTCCTTGACCCAGATGTAGCGTCTGAAGTGATTGAATACCCAGGGGATTTTACCGACTTCGTCAATGCAAGTGCAGCCATAAACGAGAAGTATCGGCCAATGAAAGACGAAGGCGCCCAAGAAGGCAAGCGGCACCGCGAGACCCCACATGCAAACAGCAAGGCTGTACATATCGAAGAGCGTGTCTCCTCCCGCACCGAATACTCCGTTAATCACTATTGTATTGATGCAGCGGCCGATCATGTAAACAGAAAGTATGTAGAACATTCCATGGAGAAGTTCACGCGCCTCTGCTGTCAACTTCATGTTGTCGATTACAACTGGCGCGAGAAGAAGAACCGCCACCATTGTCAAAAGGCCAACTATGATTGAGAGAATCGCCGATCTGCAACCATAGAGTTTGCCAAGCTCGAGTTTTCCAGCGCCAAGCTCGTTGCCTACTACAATTATTGTAGCCGCCGCCATACCGTCTGTTAGACAGCAGAGCAGATCGCGCAAAACCGCGGCAGCTGCATTTGCCGCCGCTGCGTCTTCGCCTAAATGGCCGAGAACGGCAGTGTAAGATGAAAAACCGACTCCCCAGAAGAAAACGCCGCCCAGAAGTGGAAGTACGCATTTTCTAAAGTCTGCCGACAGGGTGGGGGTGCGTTCTAAAATGCGACGCCATTCGGCTTTGACGGCATTGCGATTGAAGCTGGAGGTGATTGCTGCCAACAGTTCAGCAATGCGGGCTATTAGCGTTGCGAGAGCAGCACCTTTAACTCCAAGAGCGGGAAGTCCGAAAAGACCGTATATGAGGATACTGTTTAAGATGATGTTTAGGATAACGGCACCGCCGCCTATGTACGCCGATAGTGTTGCTCTATCTGTGACTTTGAGGATTGTCAGATAACATTGCGAAATTCCTGTGATCAGATATGAGATTCCAGCTATTTTCAGATATTGTGCGCCGATTGCTATCAAAGGCCCGTCTTTCGCAAAGATATGCATCAAGGCTTCTGGACAAAAGATACAGAGAAGCGCAACGATAAATGACATGACGCCAATTGTGCGAAGTCCAATTCTAAATATCTTTCCGATAGTTTCAGTATCGCCCTTTCCCCAGTATTGCGCTCCAAGTATCGACAGACCAGAAGTAATGGCGAAAATTACCATATTTTGAAGAAATTGCACCTGTGTGGCCAATGATACCGCCGCCATAGCATTTTGGTCTAATCTGCCAAGCATAAATGCATCGCATACAGCAACAAGCGCAACAAGGAAGGCTTGCAGCGTGATCGGCAAAGCAAGCTTGAAAAGTTTTTTATAAAATTGCGTGTCGGTAAAAAGTCCGTCAAAGATTTTCATTTGATCTCCAAGGTATAGAAGTATAATTATAACATAAAATCGTTTTGTTTATTGAGGATGCTATCGCGAATTTAACATTGCGGTAGGGGTTGCCCTATTTGTAAATATCTGTGAATTCTTTTTTTAATTAAATAATTTTGATATAATATTAAATGATGATTACTAGACTTGCAAATGCTATAGAATATCCTGCAGAGGTGCCTACGGGTGCTTCTTCTTTTGCATTCCATATTGATGACAGTGTTACTTTCGTTGAAAATATGGGATCTAGGCTTATTTTAAGACACGATCTTGAGCTCACTCAAGATGATTTGTCGCAGTTTGCTGTCTACGCGTCAGGTAGAATGTTGCGTGAAGAAGCTGTCCTTGGATGGGATGAGCGTTCTGAAAAAGTTTTTTTATGGAGAGAGATTCCTTCTGGGGCTGATGCCGCGGAAATGCGGTTGGCCTTTGAGGATTTTTTGGATTCATGCGATTGGTGGGAATCGCGCGTTGGTGAGCTCCATGCACCACGGACGGTATTTCCGGATATTATGATAAAACCCTGATGCTGGAGTAACGATGAGAATTTTTCTATTGACTATACTCATGCTGGTGTCGTTCGCCTGTTTCGGCGACGGGAAGCCGATGGCCGATTCTATACCTTGGAAGACGCCCGCTTATTCTCTTGTCGCGCGATCAATGCCTCTTAGAGAGGCCCTTGAAACATTTGGGACAGCGCAGGGTATCTCTGTGGTTATGTCAAAGGCTGTGGCAGGTACTTTTTCCGGCTCATTCAAGGATGTTCCTGCCGGGGAGTTTTTGGATCGTATCGCTACTGCCTATAATCTTATTTGGTATTATGACGGCGCGGCTCTTTATGTTTATGCTTCGGGCGAGGTCCAGACATTCCTTCTTGACCTTAAATACATGAAGGCTGGCGAGGTTCGTGCGCTTATCAAGGAGTTGGGAGTCGAGGATACCCGTTTCCCGATTAAAACCGCTTCTAATGATGAGCTTATCATGGTTTCAGGGCCGCCGCGTTATGTTGCGCTTGTCAGCGAAATTATCGCCAAGGCAGACAAACTTCGCGAGCTTAGAACATTTAATGAGGTTGAGGCACGCGTCTTCCCCCTTGTCAATACTTGGGCTGATGATGTAAGTTTTTCGGTTTCAAATCCCGAGTCTTCGGTGACTATTCGCGGCGTGGCGCGGATGCTTGAGGATATTATGTCTTCATCATCGGAAGCGAAGGTCCGCGAGGCTTCTACAAACGGTACAAACGAGGCATCCGTGAATGACGGCGCGATAACGCCGTTTCAACCTATTATTCGTCCGGATAACCGTCTTAATGCAGTTATTGTGCGCGATGTTGTGACCCGTTTCCCGATGTATGAAAAGCTGATTAAGGAATTGGATGTGCCTCAAAAGCTTGTTGAGATTGGGGTTACCGTCGTTGAAATGTCCCGTGAGGACGCCCTTGACTGGCAGTTGTCCTTGAAGTCTGAATCTGAGACCAGCGGCGGCGTGCGTGGCACTTTTGGCCAAAACGCCAAGAACCTTTTTGATGGCGCTTCTGTGGCAGGCAAGGGGCTTGCCGGAGCGATTACATATCTTGGCGAGGATGTTGATGTATCGGCTTCGCTTTCGGCCTTGCGTGAAAAGGGGCGCGCCCGCAGTATTTCACGGACATCGCTTCTTACGCTTAATAATCTTGCTGCGCAGTTGACCGATACTCAGAGCTATCATGCACGCGTTGTCGGTACGGAGGTCGCAACTCTTGAGGAGGTTACTGCCGGCACGAAGCTTCAAATTAAGCCTCGTATCGTGAGGTCATCCGATACAAATATGCCTCGTCGCGTATGGTTGACGATGGAGCTGCAGGACGGCGGCTTTGAATCGGTAACGGTTGATGCTATGCCGATGACTCGCACCAGCACTCTTGAGACTCAGGCATCAGTCCTTGAAAATCACTCGATTTTACTTGCCGGATATATGCGCGACATTAAGGAGTCGGCCGGGTGGGGTATTCCATTTTTGCGTGACATACCGTTGATTGGCTGGCTCTTTGGCGGTGCGAGTTATCGTGATGAGACGGTACAGAGGCTCTTTATCCTTACTCCGTATATCGTAGATGCCGATGCTCCGGATTTTGTTCGCGAGCAGGCTACGCGTCAGCGAGATATTACTCTTGAGGAATCTCTTGAGTCAGATAAGGACTCTGACGACGCTGAACGGGCTGAGCGTCAGGAGCGTATCGAGGAGATGCGTCTAATCCGTGAGGAGATGTATAAGGAGTCTCACCGTCGCAATAGTCAGGAGCGTGAATTCCGCAAGGAACAGCGCAGGGATGCCCAAAAAGACGAGCGTGAGGCTTGGCAGAAGAGCTTTGATGAGCGTAAAGAGCTCTATGAAGATGAGCGTAAAGCACGCGATGAGGCTGAGAAGAAGCAGCGCGACGAGGCTGAGCGTAAAGCACGCGACGAGGCTGAGAAGGAATAACGCAGGGAGTCGTTGACTAAATGAACGAGCCTCTAATTGATAATGGTTTCGCCAGTGTCGGCGCAGGTTCTTGGCTTATCGGTCAAGGACAGCCTGCTGCTGTGCGCGATAAGTTTTCAATTGTCGGGCTTAAGGGTTTTATCGTTCCTGACCGTCGTGCTTTGGCTGTTATGAATAATGACGGTGAGGCCTCTTTGGCATTTTCTGCCCGTCCATTTTTGACCCATCTCGTTTCAACCGATTCGCTTAAGGTTGTTTCATCTAAGATTTTAGTTGCTCCGCTTGCAGCGAGAAAAGAATCGAAGCTGGTAAGGCCGATTCCTTTGAGCCTTCGTCTCTCTTTTGCTGTTACATACTTTGCGCCCGGGGGATGGGTCGTCGCGGCGACATCTTCGCGGCTAAAGCGTCATGTCCTTAAAGAGAATGAAGTCCTTTGCGTTAAGTGCGAGTCGGTTGTGGCATGGACGGGGAACAATCCGACTGCCGTTGCAGGCCGCGTGAGGCTGAGGGATTTGTTTATTCCTAAGTGCAAGCCGGTGCTGTCACTTGACTTTTATGGACCTCAGATTGTTTGGACGGAGGGTTCAAATGGGATTTGACGGAGCACAATTTTTGCGTAATCCGATTCGGTTCGACCGAATGGATACAATGATGCCGTCGGTAATGGAGCCGGTTGATCTCCCTAAAACGGCTGAGACGGGGCGCTTGGGCGGAGCAGCGGTTGTCGTGCAGGCTGACGCTACCGCGGATTTAATGGATTCTATGGAAGAGCTTTCAATGCAGTTTGAGGAAAAGGCATCGAAAAAGCTTTCCGACCGTAAGCTTGGCGAGACGCGTTCCCGCGCATCCCAATATATTGATGCAATCCAAAACTGGATGAAGGCGATGCCTGATATGCCAGGCAAGGATGAGATGGATAAGCTTCTCAGGCTTTTGCGTCAAATGCATCAAGGAGGAGGCAGTCTCGACGCCTCGCAATTAAAGAATTTGCTTTCATCGCTTTCAGGGGATCCATCTCACCAGTTTGCCATGCTTGATATTCTGGAGCAGGCTCTTGGTGCCGGTGAAGACGAGCTGCGTTCTCTTGTCGATTCTGCCCGTACTTCGCTCATTAAGGAGAAGGGCGGCGAAATACGCGCCGGTATTAACCTTGCATCAGAGGTAAACGCCAGAGCGACGACTCCTGATGAAATGAGCGCATTGCGAGATTTGTATCGTAGCGAGATTCTTGGCTTTAAGTCACCTCAAGACTGCTTTAGGTCGATTCTCGCTTCCCGTGGAGCGGGGGCTTTGGATTCGGCGATAGACTTTTTGACTAAGGGCTGTGGAACCGATTTGACGAGCGCATCGCCTTCGCGCGATCCCGTTGAATTGCGTCGCATCATTCAAGATTTGCAATGTGTGCAGGTTTTGAAGACGGTTTTGGATACTATGGATGCCCTTGTCTCCAGAATGGGGCGCGAGTTTGGCGAGAAGCTGCTTCTTAATGGTGAGGCGCTGACTTCGCGTATCATTGATTTTACAGAGAAGCCGTCTGTTTCAGCCCTTCAGTTTGCTACGTTTGAGTCAGAGTGCGGCATAATGCGGCTGCTTGCTAAGATGGATTTTTCGCGGGAGATGATGAATATATTTCGCAAGCTTTCCCCAAGGCTTTTTTCATCAGAGGAAGATCGTCGTCGTCTGATAGACTCTTCTCAAGAGCATCTGGATGCTCTTATCGAAGAAGAGATTGAACATGGTGACGAAGAGGAGGATGGCGAATGACCGCTCCGTCTTGGATACAGGAAACTATCGCCGAATTTGGGCGTGGCGCAGGGATTGAAAATTTTGCGTTCAATGATTACGATGTCGCTGCGTTGGCATTTAGCAGCGGTGCCGTTCTTGCATTTGAATATGCCTATTCGTCGTTGAGCGTTATGATAACGGTGCCTCTTGTTTGCGATTCCGAAAACGCAAAGCGCATTCTTTCATTTGCAACTCCGGAGCGTAGGGGTGACTTTAGGGTGAAGACCGGCTTTATGCCAAGGGGCGACAAGGCTTTTTTTGCGATAAGACTTCCCCATGAGGAGGTTTCTTTACCGGTGCTGAATGCCGCCTTTTCCTATCTTCGCCGTCTTGCAGACCAGTTCGGGGAGGGGGTTAAATGAAGACATCGCGGACTGCCGAGACAATCAGCTTTGATCGCGGGATTTCGATGGCCGAATACAATGAGCAGCCATACGGCCAGTCTAAAGCCGGTGCCGAACCGCCGCTTCTTCCCGGTTCTACGACTGTCAGCCAAGCGCTTTTAGGAGTTTTTCCCGAAAGCGAGAGCGTTAACGGTGAAATAATGCGGGCTCTGGTCGCAGGTAATTCGGCATATCTCCGCACTCCCAACGGATTTAATGAAACGGCACGCCAAGTCTTGAGAAAGTTGCGTGCCAAGGGTACTCCCGCTGCCGAAGCGGCGGTCTCCGAATTAACTGCGCTTCTTGCTGATACTGAACTTTTTGAGCATTACCGCTCGACATTGCTGGAGAGTTGATGAAATCTAAGCTTCTAAATTTAACCCAGTCATTCAGTCGTTTTGGCGATATTGTGCTCGCCTTTCTGGTGGTGTGCATAATCGGGCTTTTGATAGTTCCATTGCCGACACCTGTTGTTGATTTGCTTATCGCCGTCAACATGATGATTTCAATTGTGATGCTGATGTTTTCGCTTTATCTTCCAAGAGCGTTGGCATTCTCAACATTCCCGTCGATGCTGCTTTTTACAACCCTCTTTCGCTTGGCTCTTAATGTTACGACTACGCGTTTGATTTTGTTGAAGGCCGATGCCGGTGAGATTATCTATACATTCGGTAATTTCGTCGTAGGCGGTAACTTTGTCGTCGGCGCTGTAATCTTCCTCATTATCACGATTGTCCAATTTGTCGTTATCGCTAAGGGCGCAGAGCGTGTTTCCGAGGTTGCCGCCCGCTTTACGCTCGACGCAATGCCCGGTAAGCAGATGTCAATCGATGCCGATATGCGTGCCGGTGCCATCGATCAGGATACGGCCCGCGAAAGGCGTAACGAGCTTGCCAAAGAGTCGCAGCTGTATGGTGCCATGGATGGTGCCATGAAGTTTGTCAAGGGTGATGCGATTGCAGGACTGATAATGACCGCCATCAATGTAATCGGCGGTATCAGCATCGGCGTCTTTATGAATAATTGGGAGGCAGGAAAGGCCGTTAGCGTCTATTCAATCCTTACAATCGGTGACGGTCTCGTTTCTCAGATTCCCGCGCTTATCATTTCGATTACGGCCGGCGTTATCGTGACGCGAGTAGGTGATGAAAACAATAAGCCTCTCGGTCAGGACATCATGGATCAATTTTTCAAGCAGCCCAAGGCTTTTTTGCTTGGCGCCGCGGTGATGTTTGTAATGGGGCTTATTCCCGGCTTCCCCAAGCTTCAGTTCTTCGGTCTTTCTGCAGTAATCGCCGCAATAGGTTGGTCGCTTAATGTGAAGGCAAAGGTTGACGCTGCGCGAGCAGAGCGCGCAGAGGATCCTCTTGCCGCCGCCGCCCCATCCGAGGGAACAACGCCAAAGCCTAAAAAGAAGGCCGGCGATGATTTCGCGATGGTGACACCTCTTACGGTCGATATTGATGCCGATATCCGCAGCGCATTGACCTATGACGAGCTTAACGATCGTATTATGTCAATCCGCCGCGCTCTTTATCACGATTTGGGCGTGCCATTCCCGGGTATCAATTTGAGCCTTAATTCCGCAATGAAGAATGGCAAGTATCGTCTTTTGGTCAATGAGGTGCCGGTTAGCGAAGGCGTATTGCGAAAGGGTATGGTTTTCGCACTTGAAAAGGCCGAGAATCTGACCGCTACCGGAATTCCATTTGAGCAGGGGAAGGCATTTCTTTCCGGATACGAAACCAATTGGGTCGCTGCCGAGCTTAAAGACAAGCTTGACGAGAGCGGTATCCGCAGCTTTGACCTTAATGAGGTTCTAACCTACCATCTTTCAAATGTTCTTAGGCGTTACGCTCATGAGTTTATCTCGCTGCAGGAAGCCCGTCTTCTCTTTGACCACATGGAGCGCGAGGCCCCTGAATTGGTTCGCGAGGTTCAGCGCGTATTGCCTCTTCAAAAGATAACCGATGTCTTTCAGCGTCTTGTCCAGGAGGGAATTTGCATTCGCGATTTGAAGCGCATTACTCAAACCCTTATCGAGTGGGGGCAAAAGGAAAAGGATACCGTGCTTCTTGTCGAGTATGTGCGCTCTGCGCTTTCGCGTTACATAAGCTATAAGTTTTCGGGCGGTCAGAATATTATAGCTGCGTATCTGCTTGATCCGGCATTAGAGGAAAAAATCCGTAAGTCGGTAAGGCAGACTTCAGGCGGCAGCTATCTGGCTATGGATCCTCAGACGGTGCGCTCTATTTTGGCAGTGGTTCGCAAGACTATCGGAGATGTCAGCAGGATTCCTCAAAAACCCGTAATTATTGTTTCGGTCGATATTCGCCGTTATTTCCGAAAGATGATTGAGAAGGACTATTACGAGATTCCGGTACTGTCGTTTCAGGAGCTCTCTCAGGAAATCAATATTCAGCCATTGGGGAGACTTAAGCTATGAGTTTTCTGTTGAAAATTGTACAGGGTCCCCAGTATGGGGCTGAAATTGCCCTCGTTGAAGGCATCAATCTGTCCGTCGGTCGTTCCGATGATTGCGATATCGTTCTAAATGATGCGTTTATCGCGGAGAAGGCTTTTGAGCTGGAGGTTACTGACGAGCGCGTCGTAGCGGTATTGCCAGATGGTAAGGATATCAAGTTTGAGCCATTTCATGTTGTCACGATCGGAACGACTTCTTTCGTTGTCGGCCCTGCCGAAGGCGCGTGGAAGGAACTTGTTTGGCCAAAGGCTGAAAAGACGGCTGAAGATCAGGAGGCGATCGAGGAGAGCGCCGATAAGCCTTTACCCGAGAAGAATCGCCCTAGGTGGCTTGTTTGGCTTTTTATACTCTTGCTGCTTGTTGTGGTGGGCTTTACATTATTGCTGTTTTGCTTAAAGCATCGGGAAGCCTCAAAGGAGTATTTCAGTAAAGCGGTAACTTGGGTAAAACGCCCCTTTGATTCGTCTAAGAACAGTCATAACGGCGATGCGCCTGCCGTGCCGACAGTGAAAACCCTTGCGGACATTGCCGACGAATATGGATTCAGCGTTACCGATAATGGCGGCAGGGTGAGCGCTAAGGGAGATTTCAAAACCCGAATTGAGCGTTTGGAGGCTACGGCACAGGCATATGCCGTCCAACCTGGATTGAGCGTCGATTTTTCTGATGCCGAAACTCTTAAAAATGCTACCGACGAGCTGCTTATGCTTGTCGGAGAAGGTCGTCTCAAGACCGCTACGGTTGAGGGACGCAAGGTCTTTCTTGAGGGATCTGCTCCATCACAGGTCTTTTTGAGGCGCGTTTTAGAGGCATTGAGCGCCGATGTGCCAAAGATAATTGCCGTTGACTGCTCTCGCGTCACATTGGGTGCTGTAGAGAGCAAGGCAGTGACAAATGAAGAGGCTTCTACGCGGTATAAGCTGCCGAGAATTAAGGCTGAACGCAGTAAAATCAAAAATCAAGAGTCCGCTCATCCTGAGATGCCCGTTGCCGGAATCTTGACTGTTCCTTATCCGTGTCTCGTGCTTTCAGATGGATCGCGAGCGATGGAGGGGGCCCGCTTCGGCGACTATGTAATCGAAAAAATCGAGCCTGACTGTGTCACGGTGTGCGGCTCAGAGGGAATATTTATCTGGAGGCCTTAGGAAGTGGCACTTAAATTGCTTGATATTGAGAAGGAGTTAGACGGTCCCGATTCCGAGGCCGCCTTCAAAAGGTATGATGCCGTTCTGGCCGCACTTGACGAGCGCGTCTCGGCGGCTGTTACCGCAGGTTTGCCTCCCGATGAGTTCGCCCGCGCCGAGCGGCTCAAGGAGGCTAATGTGATCGCACGAAAACTTTTACGTCTCGCTGTGAAAGAGGGGGGAGTTCCCTCTGCTGGAACTTCGGGAAATTTCAAACGCTAAAAAGAAAGGACCAAAAAAATGGCAGATTCAGTAACAGGGGCAACAGGATTGCCAAGTGTAAGCAATGCTGCGGAGCAGATGTATCGAGTCAGCGGCGATGGAGCAAATTTCGTCCATACCGACGCAGTTTACAATGCTCTCATCAATGCAGCCGGCATTATGGAAAATCGTCTTAAGGAGTCGCTTGAGAATTATCAGAAGCATCCTGATGTTCAGGCAAATCTTCAGCAGTTGCAGTATGACTTGCAGAGCTGGAATTTGGCTTTGACGACCATGACAAACATTCAGAAAAACATGGCCGACGCGCTTAAGTCAATCTCATCCAACTTCCGCTAATGTTTGATCTTGTTCCCGAAGAAGCCCGGCTGCTCCTCGACATCGCCATGATGGCGGTGGGTGCCGGGCGTTTCAAGAGCGCTGAGTCGATACTCTCGGCGCTTGAGAGCTATCGTCCAGATTCGGAACAGCTTGATACGGCGAGAATGATTCTCGCAATCAGTAAGGGTGAGTTTGAGGGTGCTGTCGCCTATGCCGACACTCAAGCGCTTGTTCGACATCCAGAGTCGGCAATGGTTAAAGCATTCAAGGCGATGGCTCTTGTAAGGATGGGGCGCATCGAGGAGGCTCGCCTTCCGATCAAAGAAGCTGCAGAGCAGACCTTTGATCCTGTGGCATCCCAATTGGCAAAGGATATGTTAGTATGACAGAAGCGATGATAATTGAAGCAATTCAGTCAGCACGCGTTAATGCGCTGGATCCGGCTCAGACGATGGCTCAGGCTGAGGCGATTCCGAATCCCGATGCGGTTGCAAGGTTTCAGGCCGCTATGGCACCCACGCCTACGGCGGAAATCCCGTTTGCCGATACGGCCTCTCGAGCTTGGCAGGCGGCTCATGACAACAATCAGGGCATAATCCATCGTATCCGGGCACTTTCTGAACTAAGTCAGGAGCGGGCGCTTTCAGCCCCTGAATTGTATGAGCTGCAGTACGAGGTCGCGAATCTGTCGTTTCAGCAGGATGTTGTAGCTAAGGTTGCTGAAAAGTCTTCACAGGCAATTCAGACCTTGATCAAGAATCAGTAATAGCCGCTGAACCGTTTTAGGATGAAAGGAGAAAGATGAAAAAGATTGCACTTATGATGCTGGCCGGAGCTATCCTGGCCGGTTGCAATAAGGAGACAACGCTTAACTCCGCTTTAGAGGAGCGTCAGGCCAATCTTGTGATGGCGACGCTTTTAGACGAGGGAATTTATTGCCGAAAGGTGGCCGGCGACGAAAATACCTGGAATGTCGTTATTGGCGAAAAGGATTTTGCGCGGGCTGCGAATCTGCTGGAGCAGAGAGGCTTGCCGCGTCGCGAATTCAAGGGCGTCGCCGAAACCTTTAAGAAAACAGGTATGGTATCTTCACCATCAGAGGAACGCATTCGTTTTATGGATGCGCTCGCACAGGATCTTTCCCGTACCATTACATCGATAGACGGTGTCGTCGACGCCAGAGTGCATGTCGTTTTGCCCGATAACGATCCCTTTGCAAAGAAGACCCTTCCATCATCCGCGGCCGTTGCGATTCGTGGCCGTTGGGACGCTGACATATCAGACATTGTGCCTAGCGTGAAAAGCCTGGTGATGAACGCGATCGAAGGTCTCAGCTATGAGAAAATTTCTGTAACTGTTTTTAAGGACGCTCCTCCCAAGAAGTGAAGTAATGACAGGTGAAGAAAGACAGTTTATGCTTACCGCAGCGTGGCTCTTTGTCCGCCATGGACGAAGTGAACGGGCGCGTGTAATTATCGAAGCGCTGCAAGAGGAGGATCCCCGTGACGGTGTTTCCGCCGCCGCTCTCGCTGAGTTGCTTCTAGCCGCGGGAGAGGCTGAGCGGGCGCTTAAGGTGATCCGCAGTGCTGATTTCCCGGCGGAATTGGCCCGTGCGGAGGCGATTCTTGAAACTCGAGCGTTAGAGCAGACTGGTCGGCTTGCCGAAAGCCAACGCCGCTGGCAGCGTTATCTTGCATCAAAGAAAGGAGATCGCCGCTCATGGATTTCGAATTAAACGAAGCCCGCGAACTCGTTTCGAATGAAGTCTTATGGCCAAAGGTGCGGGATTATCTTGCACGCGGCGGAGAATTTGTCAGGTTTCCAGTCGGAGCAAATTCTCGTCTTGCGCTTGTTGATGGCGATACCCGCTCCAAGATAGATATGTGGTGCGAGGCATTGCAGCATGCCGACGAATGGAAATTTATCGTCGACGGCGCTAAGGTGCGTCTTCTGAAGGCTAAGTATCCAGGTGTCTACCCAGAGGTCTTCCGTTATACCGCATATTTTTCCAAGTTCAAGCCAATTGACCCTAAGAATGAAGAATTTCTGATGCTTTTATTGAAACTTAAATTCCCGGAGGTGTACAAGCTATGCTCCTCGTGAAGAAAGATAATCTAGAAATCAGTTCGCCAGGCCGCCTTGTAAAGGCCGCCGATGTGGCGGCTGTGAAAACTGCCGACGAGATTATTGCCGCGGCAGAAAAGGAGGCGGCAAGTTTAAGAGACTCGTCGCTGGCGGCATTTGAGGCAGAAAGAAAGCGCGGCTTTGATGAAGGCTTCCAGCAAGGGCTTAAAAAGCTTGTTGAAGATAAGCTTGATTTCGCCTTCGAAAGTGCCGCTTACATGGAATCGGTCGAGGACAAGCTAGCTGATATCGTCATTAAGGCATTGTGGAAGTGCGTCGCTGAAATTGGTGACAAAACACTCATAATTGCGATTATCCGTAAAGTGATGAAGGCTGTTATCCGAAATCAGCGGCACATTACACTTAAAGTCGCTCCCGAAATGGTTGAGACCGTTAAATCGCGCCTTGATGAGATTCTTGCCGATTATCCCGCTCTTGAGCAGGTGGATGTCCTCGAGGATCAGCGTCTTAAAGGGTCAGCAGCCATAATTGAAACAGAGGCAGGGGTGGCTGATGCATCTGTTGAGACACAGCTTGGTGCCATTGAAAATTCAATCCGTAAACATTTCTCTAAGGACAATTCCTAAATGTCTTCGCGTTTTGATTACATTGCCGAGGTTATAGACCGTGCAGTTGAAGATGCGCAGCTGATTGATGTCAAAGGGCGTGTCGTTCAAGTAGTCGGTACGATTATTAAAGCCTCCGTTCCCGGTGTTAAAGTCGGTGAAGTCTGCATTTTGCGCGATCCGTGGGAGCGCGTAGAGATGCAGGCGGAAGTAATTGGTTTTAATAAAGAGACGGTTCTTTTGACGGCATTAGGCCAAATGACAGGCCTTTCGGTGCAGACTGAAGTAATCCCAACGCGCCGGGTTCACATGGTTCCGGTAGGAGAAGCTCTTTTAGGACGCGTTTTGGATGGTCTGGGGCGACCTATCGATGCAGAGGAAAAAGGGCCGCTATTGCCTGAAACTTATTATCCCGTTTACGCCGATCCTCCAAATCCGCTAGAGCGTACAATTATTTCAAAGCCGATTTCTCTCGGTGTTAAAGCCTTAGACGCAATGCTCACCTGCGGCGAGGGACAGCGAATGGGAATATTTGCCGCCGCCGGTGGCGGCAAGTCTACATTGCTTGCGCAGATTGTCCGAAATACGGAGGCAGATGTAACAGTATTAGCGCTTATAGGCGAACGCGGCCGTGAGGTTCGCGAGTTTATCGAGAAGGATCTCGGTCCCGAGGGGCTGGCTAAGTCGGTTGTCGTTTGCTCCACATCTGACCGTAGTGCCATGGAACGGTTAAAGGCTGCCTATGTCGCAACAAGTATCGCTGAATATTTTCGCGACAAAGGCAAAAAAGTCTTGCTTTTGATGGATTCTGTTACTCGTTTCGGGCGTGCTCAACGCGAAATCGGCTTGGCTGCCGGCGAGCCGCCGACGCGAAGGGGCTTCCCTCCAAGTGTTTTTTCAGAGCTGCCTAAGCTCATGGAACGAGCCGGAAATTCAGCCAATGGTTCAATAACGGCACTCTATACGGTCCTCGTTGAGGGCGATGATATGACAGAACCCATTGCGGATGAGACCCGTTCCATTCTTGACGGGCATATTATTCTGTCACGAAAATTAGCCCAGCAGAATCATTATCCGGCGATAGATATCCTTCAATCCGTTTCGCGTTGTCAAAATGCAATAATCGATGAAAATCACAAGGCATACGCGGCAAAGCTGCGCACCTTGCTGGCTAAATATGCCGAAGTCGAATTATTGCTCAAAATCGGGGAATATCGCAAAGGCTCCGACAAAGATACCGACGAAGCTATCGATAAGAATGAGGCGGTCAATTCATTCCTTAAGCAAAATTTGACAGAACGCCCGACCTACGCCGATACGCTTGAGATGCTCAGAAGGGCGGTATTGTAATGGCATATGCGCTTGATAGTCTTATGAAAATCCGCATTCGCCGCGAAGATACCGCTCGCAGCGAGCTTACGGCTGCGCGATTGAGAATGTCAGAAGCTCAAAACGAGTTGGAAGCCAGAAAAGAAGAGTTCAGGCTTTACGAAGAGACTAAAGATGAAAGGCGAGAGAGGATTTTTGCTGCGATTCTAGGAAGAACCGTTGGAGCTGATGAACTGGAAATGGCAAGAGAAGGTATCTCTCGCATAGACGAAGAGGGCAATCTCAAAGCCGATAATATCGTGCGTGCCGAAAGTATATTGCGTGATAGAGAAAAAGAGGTCGAGTCAGCTCGTGATGTGTTGGTTTTTGCTACTAAAAATAGAATGAAAATCGAAGAACATCGTAGCAATTGGTTGACGATATCGGCAGCGGAGGAAGATTATCGGCAGGAGATAGAGCTCGAAGATTTTACCGGAAAGAAGGTGCTTGATGATAGGGGTCAGTAATGTAGGAAAGGTTGTTGATACAAATGTGTCGGTCTTGACGCCAGGTGAAGCATTTCCCGCTATATCCGATATAACTTCACAAGGTTCGCCAATTTGTAAAGACGCTTCAAATCCAGAAATCTCACAGTGGAAGAATATCGAAGGGTCAATGGAGTCATTCGGCGGTGTTTTGAAGTCTCTTGGGGAAAATATTTCCAAAGAACCGCCTTTAGCGCAAGAAACTTCCGCTATTTCACCCGATGACGGTGCTAAACCCGAATCGCGGCCAATAGATTCCGTTACAGCGCCAAAAGAAGCGATCGCCTTTAGAGAACCGTCAAGCGGTGAACCTTTGCTTACAAATCAGGGGATCGCCGCTGACGACCAGCAGCCAATTAACCCCAATTCACAGAAAGATACACCATTACTGCAAAAACCAATCTTTGCCAATCCGTCAAAACCGCAGTCAAGCCCAGTTCAGGATGCAAATCCTCTTCTGACGGATGGTTCTCGACAAAAAAGCCCAGCCTCTGGTGCCACCGCGGAACTCAGTTTAGCAGAATCAGTATCTATCAGTGGCGGAAACCTTAAAGAATCGCCGATCTTTGCCAAGCCGTCAAAACCGCAGTCAAGCCCAGTTCAGGATGCAAATCCTCTTCTGACGGATGGTTCTCGACAAAAAAGCCCAGCAGCAGGTGCCACCGTGGATTCCAGTTTAGCGGAATCAGTATCTATCAGTAGCGGTAACCTCAAAGAATCGCCACTTGATTTCAAGTCGCAATCTCGTGAAATCAAGGTTAAAGTCAGCGAGTTTGAAGATACCGTAAGCGACCATTCCGCTAATTCAGTATCAGCATTTGCAAATTCGGCAACTGCTTTGCCAGCAAATACTCAACCAGTCATATCCGTTGCAGATGTGCCACCGCAGCCATCTTATTCTCAACTTATGGTTGCAGCCGCGGAAGCGGTTGTCGAAGCGATGACAGTTTCCGCGGCGCTCTCCGTAAAAGGTGAGGGCGAAATACATATTCAACTTAAAAACGACATTCTTGACGGCTCATTTGTAAAGCTTCAAGCAAAAGGTGACGAATTGAAAATCGTTATAACTCCGGCATCTAAGATTGCTGAAGAGATTTTTGTAAAGCATCAAGAGTCCTTTCAGTCGCAACTTGCCGAGCGTGTAGTGAATTGGCGTATAAATGTCGGTGTAGTTGCATGGGGTACCCGTTCCGTCGGGAGTCGTAATTCGGAGGATAATGCATGAATACAATGGATTTTCTTGCAAAATGGCCAGGTTGGAGCAATAAGACGCCGGCAGAACTTCTTTCGTCTCCAGCTTGGGCGATGCGCGTCAGATGGGGCGATGACGAGGTACTGCTCCGCATAAGCGATAATCGTCCGCGTGACATTGTAGCTCTTAAGATTGCCCTCGACGGCGAGGAACATTTTCTCGGTATTGGGCAGCGTGACGCATTTCCGGATCTCTCGGCTCTATGGAGCCGCAAGGATGAAATTCCGCAAACGCTTGTTTTGGCACTTGTAGAGAAGGAATGCGGTAAATTGCTTCAGCTCATCGAAAATGCCGTTCGCCGTCAACTAACCGTAATCGGATTGACTGATGCGACCGATAGGGCCGATTCCAATGGCTTTGAAGTCGTCGGTAAAGACGGCTCCGTTATTGTTTCATTCGCCCTTAATATCTCTCCAATGGTTGAAGAATCTTTGGGCGATATTGCTGCTATCGACATAAGCCATTATTCAATTCGAGAAATGACCCGTCAGGCGACAGCCGAATACGCATCATTTGTTCTTGGGGCTGAGATGTCGTCAATCAATCCAGGCGATTATCTTTTGATGCCGGAATTAGAGAACCTCGCTCTTGCCAAATGGTGTGTCGAGCAACCTTTAGATGATGGAAAATACCATCTTCGCGCCACCGAATCCGTTTCTATCGCGTTTTCGGAATTCGTCGATGGTCTTTTGCCTACGATTCCCAAGCCTGATGCGCTTGAGCTTTATTTTGGCTCCCGTCTTATAGCGACCGGTCGTATTGCGGCCCTTGGCGGACAATATGCTTTTGCCATAGAGGAGGTCCTTTGATGTTTCAAACCGATCCATTTTCCCTGATTCTTCTCTTTGTCGGGATGTCGCTCCTGCCATTTCTGGCTATGGTGGCAACAAGCTATTTGAAGATTGTGGTTGTGATTTCTCTTATCCGTAATGCTCTTGGTATCCAGTCTATACCGCCGAATATGGTTGTTAACGCCCTTGCGCTTATACTTTCATTTTATATTATGGCTCCCGTTGCACAGAATGGGTGGAGCATCTATCAGGAAGAGGCGGCGAAAAATAATGAAACCAAGGCCCTTTACGAAACTCAGATCGCACTTAAAGCCGCAGAGCCTATGCGTGAATGGTTAATAAAGCAGACAGATGACAAATCCCGTTCCTTTTTCGTTTCCACTGCAGAGCAGCTTTGGGCGAAAGAGGGTGAAGAGAAAGCAACTGTAGATCCAGACAGCTTTTTTATTCTCATTCCAAGTTTTTGCGTCTCTGAGCTTACAAAGGCCTTTCAGATCGGCTTTCTCGTTTATCTACCCTTCATCGCCATTGATATTATCGTCAGTAATATCCTGCTGGCCATGGGTATGATGATGGTATCTCCTGTTACGATTTCATTGCCCTTCAAGCTGCTTCTCTTTGTCATGGTCAACGGCTGGACACTTCTTATTCAAGGTCTTGTAAGGGGGTATGTACTATGAACCACGCAGAGCTTCTTAACTACGCCCAGCAATGCCTCATCATAGTATTGCGACTCTCTCTTATTCCGATTATAGTGGCGACGGTAATCGGCGTAATTGTTTCGCTCCTGCAGGCTCTTACGCAAATTCAAGAGCAGACCCTAGGCTTCGCCGTAAAGTTGATTGCGATTTCATTAACAATTATGCTTTCGGCTTCATGGATGGGAGCCCAGCTGTTGCTTTACACTCAAGACATTTTTACTTATTTCCCGCTCTTAGGTAGGTAATATGCCATATCTTGAATTTCATCGTTTGATTCTGGCGTGTGTAATTGCGATGGCACGCATAGGCGGCGCTTTCGCAATTTGTCCTGCGCTGACTGAATCGATGATTCCAGGTGTTGCAAGAAGAGCTTTTGTCCTCGGCATTTCTCTAATTGCCGTACCGCCTATAATAGCAACGATGCCGCCGGGCGAGCCAAACCATTTTATCTTCGCGATAGTGGCGGCAAAAGAAGTATTTATCGGTTTTTTAATTGGCTTTTTCTCGGCAATACCATTTTGGATTGCCGAAAATGTCGGTAATCTTATTGATAACCAGCGCGGCGCAACCATGGGTGAAGTTTATTCTCCTCTCAACGGTTCACAGGTTTCAACGCTGGGAATCTTTTTCTCCCAGCTCGTTTCAACGCTGTTTTTTGTCGGCGGTGCCGTATTTGTTCTTTTGGCGTCGCTCTATATGAGCTACGGAATATGGCCGGTCTTTGGTTCATGGGTGTCAATGACCGATGAAGCGCCCCTGGTTGTTCTTGGGACGGCTGATGAAATGATTCGTACCACATTTATAATTGCGGCTCCGGTTATTCTCGTGATGTTTTTAGCGACCCTAGGTCTTGGTTTCGTCAATCGGACAGCGCCTCAGTTAAATGTCTTTTTTCTATCCATGCCGGTAAAATCGGCACTTGGCATAGCTTTTCTTATTATCTATCTGCCATATGTGATGGATATGCTGATGTATACCAAAGAGGAGTCGATTTTAATTCCGGTCAGGAAGCTTATCGGCGGTTAGACTTATGGCAAACGAAGGCGGCGAAAAAACCGAAATGCCCACACCTAAAAAGTTGCGCGATGCGCGTAACAAGGGGCAGGTGTGCAACTCAAAGGATATCGTTTCAACCATATGCCTGATAGTTTTATTTTGCCTGATAGCGTCATGTGGGAAGATGCTGATAGATGATTTCGTCGAACTCTCAACTTACATCTCCGAGCGCATAGGTGAAGATCCCATCAAAACCGTTAGTGGCGGTGTGGCATTATCGGCAGCCGTTATTTTGAAGCATTCCTTTATTTATGCAGGCGTTGCAGCGCTCATCGGCATTATCGGTAATGTAGCTCAAATAGGCTTCCTCTTTACCTTTGAGCCGCTAAAGCCTGATTTCAATAAAATCAATCCGGCTGAGGGCTTTAAGAAAATATTTAACAAGAAAAATTTATTTGAGTTTTTGAAAAATGTTGTTAAGGTCTCTTTTCTTACATATCTCGTTTGGAAAATTATCGTAGCTTCAATTCCGGAGCTTCTGACGATGTGCTATGGCACGCTTGATGAAATCACGCCCTGCATTATTTTAATGCTCAAGCGATTGGCTATTTATACGGCATTCGGATACATCTTGATTGCTGTCGTTGACCGTATCTTTCAAGGTAAGGCTTACATTAAAGATATGATGATGACAAAGGACGAGGTCAAGCGCGAGTATAAGGAAATGGAAGGCTCTGCCGAAATAAAGCAGGCTCAACGGCAGTTCCGAGATGAGCTGCTAAATGGACCAGATCCTGTAAAAGCGACTAAGGATGCAAATGTAGTTGTCACAAATCCAACCCATTTGGCAATCGGTGTAAGGTATGATGTCTCCGAATCCCCAATGCCTAAGATAGTTGTTGCAGGAGCCGACCATATCGCAAAAATTATTCGTGAAACAGCCCAGGAAGAGGGTATACCAATTATGGAAAATGTTCCACTTGCCCGAGCATTATGGGCAAAAGGACGGGTAAATGATTTTATCCCGGTCGACCTTGTTGAGCCGGTAGCCGAGGTGTTGAAGTGGGTAAAATCACTTGAAGATGCCCGACGCGAAGAAGAGGAATTAGATTCTGTTGAAATCCTATAATAGACAATTTTAACCACGAAAAAGACAATCTTTAAAGATGTTGTAGTTTTAATTTTAAGGCAGAGGCGCAGAGAGTTTTTAAAAGTCGTAGTTAAAATTCTCGCGCAGAGACGCAGAGCCGCAGAGAGTGCAGAGAATTTTAAAAGTCGTATTTAAAAGTCCTCACGCAGAGGTGCAGAGAAAAGTGTGAGATTTTGTTCCGCACCATAATCTCATTTTGGGTGTGTGAAAAATTAGAATGTTTGTTGTTAGAATATTGTGAAGGGAAACGGGAAGGACTGTCCCCTAAAAAAGTTATAAAAAGTTTTAACGCAGAGAATGCAGAGGCGCAAAGACGCAGAGAAATTGTGATACCGACTATTTATTGTGTTAGTATAGTGGGGTTAGGTTGTAGTGTCAAGTGTAATTGTCTGACACTTAAAAGTTGCTTACGCTACTTGGAGAAGAGGAGATTGGGAGATGGGGAGTTTTACCGTGTGAAAAACTGTCAAACTGTCAAACTATCAAACTGCTCCTACTTGCAAACTTTGCTTAAGCTATGGGAAATTTAGGTATTTTCTTAGGGTGTTGGTTGATATGCCCAGCTCTTTTGCCGCGATGCCTGTTGACTGTCCGCAAGCGTCATAGACGCGTTTTGCGTGTAATGCCATGGCCTCTTCCATGTTGTTTGGGAGTTCGCTTTTATCTGCGGTATTTTTGCGTTTTTGTGAAAGCGGCGCCATGCGTTTTCTTGCTTGGGTTATGAGCCCTGTGAAATCGGTCAATTCAAAAACATGAGCTCTTTCCAGGAGGTTCATGAGTTCGCGGACATTACCTGGCCAATCGTATGAGCTTAGGGCTTCGGCTTGTTCGTCTGTCAGGAGGTTGTGACCTAATTTTGTCCACTTTTTGTCGGCGATTCTTCTTATGTCGTCTTTGCGTTCGCGTAGGGGCGGGCTTTGAAGCTCTACGACGGCAAGTCTATAATATAGGTCTTCTCTGAAGCTGCCGTTTGCTGCCATTTCAACGAGATTTCTATTTGTGGCGGCGATTACTCTGACATTTACTGAGATTTCTGTTTTGCCGCCCATTCTGAAGAAGCGGCCTTCTTCAAGTATTCTTAGGAGGACGCCTTGGGCGGGTAGGGGGAGTTCTCCTATTTCATCGAGAAAGAGTGTGCCGCCATCGGCTATCTCAAAGATTCCTTCGCGCCTTTCGTTTGCCCCTGTGAATGCTCCTTTTTCGTAGCCGAGGAAGCGGCTTTCCAGCAGTTCGGGTGAGACGCTTGCACAGTTGAAGGCTATAAATGACTCTTCTTTTCTTGGCGACGCTTGATGTATCTGAAGGGCGATTGTCTCTTTGCCTGTGCCGCTTTCGCCTATGATTAGTACTCGGGCGTTATCTACTTTTGCCGCTTGAATTAGTTTTGTCTTTAGTTTTTTTATGGCGGCGCTGCCGCCGATGAGTTCTCTATTGCCGTAGTCCAGATAAAATTTCAGCAGTTGTTTTTCGGATGAGCTCCAGTGCGATTCGGTGTCAAGTGCCGCGATGTGGTTTATTACATTGTGATAGGGGGTGCTATCAGAGTAGTTGCGGAAAGCGTACTGGGATGCTTCAAAAAGGGGCTCGTAGAGATGCTTGACCGCTTCTATCGGGGTGGGGTCGGCATTTAGGTGTTCTGCAACGATGCGATGGAGTTCTTGCTTGTCGTTATAGTATACTTCCAATGGCGCATCGTTTAACTCTTGCGGCGGTGGTTTTGTGCTGAACCATTTTACCTTTGTGCCTTGTTCCGCTAAGTGGTTTAGTGCGGAAATGAGTTCCTTGAGGCTGGCATCAAGGGCGATACCTGTTATCAATATTTCGGGAATCGTCTCTTTGCCGTTGGCATATTCGGCAAGGCGCATTGGAAGCCGTGCCTTGCTGGTGCAGGTTATACGGAGCGATTTAAATGGGTAATGGCGGACGGCTATTGCCGCCGCCATTGCAAAATCCATAAGCCCCAAGCCTGTTATCAGGATTGAGGAGACGGATTCGTTTTTGCGCGCCATATATTGGTCTTTCTATGGCTATATCAACCGCAGTGGAAATATGTGCGGACGAGCTTCAGCATGGCCTCTGTGTCGCCTGTCACTTCTGCGCGCAGATTTTCATCGTTGAAGTCTGCGAGGCGTTTTGCGACGGAGTCGATCATTGCGGGTGTGAATACACCTTTGGCTTCGTAGTAGCCACGCTGTGAAAGGAGGCACTTGGAGGATGCCGCGCATGAGTCGGGGAGTTGTGAGAGGGAGGCTACGAGTGCCTTGTGTTCGTCGCTGTGGATGTTGACATTGACATAGGTCTTTTCAGCGAGCTCAAGGGCATTTTCCATTTCAAAGCCTGTGCGGCAGGCGACGCAAAGTGCCGCGAGTAGCATAAAGAGGTCTGCGGAGGCGTCGGGTGAGCGCATTTCAACGGTCTGCTTTTGACCTGCGAGTCGCTTTACCGGCTTTTCAAGAGGATTCGCCTGACTGCACATGTCTTTGTCGGATGTCCAGCCGAGTGGAACGCGTACCAATACTGATCGGTTGCGGTCGCCCCAGCAGACATTGGTGGGGGCTTCTTGATGGGGAACGAGGCGAAGATACGATGTCGGGTTGGCGTTGCCGAAGGCTGTGATTGATGGTGCCAATGTCATCATTCCTGCGATCGCTTTGCGTGCGACTTCGGAGAGAGCACCGTTTTCCAGCATGAGGTTGGTGCCGTCTTTCATGATTCGCATGTGGATGTGAAGTCCCGAGCCAGCCTTGCCAACGGTGATTTTTGGTGCGAATGTGACATCAAAGTTGTTTTCGTAGGCGAGGTTGCGGATGACCCACTTTGCGAGGAGCAGCTGGTAGGCTGAATTTTCGGCGGGCCCTGGCAGAAACTCGATTTCGTTTTGCTCGTAAATTTTGCCGTCGAGTGAGAAATTACCTACTTCGGAGTGGCCGTATTTGATTTTGCCGCCGACTTGCGCGAGGTATTGCATGCAGAGTTGACGGAATTCGTTGAACTTTGCATATGGTGCGGACTCATGGTAGCCGCGCTGGTCTGTTGCGGGGAATTGCCCGTCGTCTTCGGCAATTACATAATACTCGAGCTCGCCCATCGCTTCGAAATCCATGCCGGTTGTTTCATTGAAGGCTTTGCAGGCGCGTTGCAATGCACGGGCGGGCGAGGAGGATAGCGGATTGCCGTCTTTGTCAAAGTATTCGCAGATGATTGAGACGGTCGGGAGTTGTGCGAATGGGTCTAGGAAGGCCGTTGAGAAGCGAGGTATCACATAGAGGTCACTGGAGCCTGCTTCGATGAAGGGGAAGAGGGAGGAGCCGTCAACTCTTTCGCCGCATGAGAGTATCTCTTCGAGATATGCACGGTCGTGAATTATGAAGTTGAGTGTTTTTAGGCGTCCATCAGCGGCTGGGTACATGAAGTTGACATGGCGAATCTCATTTGAAACGATGTATTCAATGATATCTTCGCGAGTAAAGTCAACAGGCTCTTTGCCGATTGCTGCAGCTAGAAGATGAGCTGGATAATTTAATGCCATGGGATGTTCTTTCTTTTGTAGTTGATTTTGATTCAAGTATTCTACCAAACCTTATCGAATGAGGCAACTGATGATTTGCGCAAAATTATGAGACGGCCGGGTGGAGGTATACGGGCAATGGGTCGCGGACGGCTGCGTCAGGATATGCAATGTACAACATGGCCAAATCCTTTGCGGTTACTTGTCCATCGCCTTGAATTAACTTGCAATCGGCGAGTGAATTTAGGAGGGCTGAGAGTTTTGCATATTCCGGTGTGAGTAGGTGTGAGCCTTTTTCGATATGCTCTGACAGCTCTTCTTTAGTTATCAGGACGGGGGCTTTGGCAATGGCTTCGGTTGTCGCGTTTGAGAAGTCATAGCCGGCAAGCCAGAGTTTGCCTCGTCTTGCGTCTCCTACGATTGCTACTTTGTCGGCATTTGTCTGTTTGTGGTGTGCGTAGGCCATTGCCGCAACGGATGTGACACCTAGAACCGGTGTCTTGGTCGGGAGAGCAAGTCCCTGAATCGCTGCCAGGACTGCGCGGATGCCAGAGAATGAGCCAGGGCCGGTACCGACTAGATAGGCCTGTATGTCGCTTGGCTTGAGATTTTCTTTGGTGAGGCCTTCAAGTATTGAGGGAAACCAAGTGGGTGAGCGTGGCAATGCCTCTTGGAAGAAGCCGTCGATTATGACGGTATCATCATTGAGGAGTGCCCATGAGCCTTTCGACTGCGAGCGGTCAATTGCTAGTAGTAGCGGCATTAGAGGTTCTCCCCGGTCTTTTTGTTGCTTTTGAGCATGGGGACGATATCGATGACATCTGCCCATTCTGTGTCGGGGTCTTCGGTGATGATCTTAATCTTTTCTTCGAAATAGTTCCACATCTCGTCGTAGTTCATCATTTCGTAGCTATGGCCCCAGAAATAAAAGACTCCTGTTTCTTTGGCCTTGTCGTAGCGTGTCCAGAAGTCGCGTTGGAGGAAGTGGCAGTTGGAGGCGAGGGCGAGTGGCTCTTCGCAGTCCGTGACATCGTATGTTGTAAGGGTTGAGCGACCGTATGAGAAGCCTTTTTCGCGGAGCTTGTCAATTGCACCTTGTGTGACTTTTCCGTTAGGCCATGCGAAGCCTGTGCATGGGCGCTGGAAGAGGTCTTCAAGATATTTGCGTGCATCGTAGGCTTTGATTATCCATTCGTCGTCAGGAATGGTGCCGGCGGTTTCATGCTGCCAGCAGTGTGATGCGACTTGGAAGCCTTTATATATTTCAGGAAGTTCGCCAATTGCAAGCTTGCCGCTGCGGTAACCTTGATGGCTCCATGTATTTGCAGGAGTAGGCTGAGGAACCCAACATGCTTCGCGGCGCTTTTCACCGTGGTTTCCTGGATTGAGGTTGAATGTCGCTTTGGCCCCGTATTTGCGGAGGATTTCCACAAGTCTTACATCGGTTGTGACTCCATCGTCCCAGCATTGTACTACTTTCATCATGATGTGATTCCTTTCAATTAGAGTTGTTTGCGGTGACGGTCGCTCCACTGAGCGCGCCTGCTATTGCCGCTATGGCAATGTCGGTGCGAAGGGCTCTGTCACCTAGTGTCAGTGGTTTGAAATCTGCTTTTTCAAGGAGGCTGAGTTCAAATTCAGTCCATCCGCCTTCGGGGCCGATTGCAATGAGCGGAATGTCGGCATCTTGCGGGGGATTTTGCGTGAAGGGTTCCAGCGGCCTGTTGTTGCCGTTGAGTCGCGGTTGTGCTACCAGTTTGGGGCTGTTTGGGAATCTTTGCGGTATTTGGTCTTCGATGAAGGGCTTGAAGGCCTTGATAATTTCAACGGAGGGCATCTGGGTCGTGCAGGATTGTTCAAGCCCTTCTTGCAGGAGCGGGGTGTATGAGTCGGGATTGAGCCAATGGGTGTCGAAGTAGCACTTTTCGACTTTGGCGGCATTTATCAGTATGATTTGGCGTACTCCAAGTGAGGCGAGGGGAGCCCACAGACGATGGAGGACTTTGGGCCTTGGAACGGCAAGCATTATATCAAACCAGGGGGCAGGTGGGTCTTTATCGAGATTGAAGGACGCGAGTGTGACAATCCCTTTATCGATTGATTCCACTTTTGCGGTTCCTGCTTTGCCGTTGAGGATTCCCACTCTCAGCCATTCTCCCGCTTTTGGCTTGAGAACGCCTGCGATGTGTCTGGCGCGCCTGTCGTTAAGAATGGCGCGTCCAGAGGAGATTTCTTCTTTTTTTAGCAGGATGAGGTTCATTTTGCCAATTTTATGAGGATAGTATTTTGGCTTGGCTTCTCGATTTTCCGGTTTAATTCCTGAATTGTTTTCATAAATTCAGGTGCGATAATCGTTCTTATTTCCTGAAGTCTTTTGAAGTATGAGGAAATTACTTTGCGGTCGTTTTGCTCGAAATCGTTGATGATGCATTCTGTGATACCTAGCCCTAGATCGAAATGATGCCACTTGAAACTTTCAGGCTTGGATAATATTTTTTCGGTTTCGGGCGGCAGATGAATTTCAACATAACTCCCTAACGGTATTTCGTCTTTGAGAAGCATGGGGAGTGTTCTGTCGTTTGTGTCGCTTGGAATTGCGGTTTTATTGTTCATCAGGGGGATTGAAAGAATGTCACCTGTCTTGGTGGCAAAATTAGGTATGAATGCCGAGTATGAGACGACATGGGGGACAGATTCGAAATCTGTTGAAATTTCACCGACCGGTTTGGCCCCTATCGCTATTTCACCGGCAAGAGTCTGATGGTGCCTGGAGAGCATTTCAGGGGTTGTTTCTTCGTAGAATTTACGGATTTTTCCTGTCAGGCTGCCACCGTATGAATTGGATATCGTGCACATTGCATCTCCATTTTTGTCGACTGAGAATGTAGCCGATAAAATTTTCATATCCATGTGCATATTTTCGGTGCATATTTGAATAAACGGACTTTCTTCATCTGCATTGCACGGGTGAGGCGCAATTGCAATGTGGTTTGCCAAAGTTGTTGCACCCCATGCGGTATATTCGTTGGTATCATTGAAATAGATGGGATTGCTCTCATTATCGAAATATACTTCCACGAGCGGATATGTGAATGTATGCGGGTTGGGAGATTTATAGAGGGGATAATCATCCAAATTCCAATTCTCTATCATCCGTTTTTCGTCTGCAAGGACAATGCGATTGTCGATACCGGATTCAGAGAGGAGTGCCGACATGACAATTGCTCTGTCAAAAAGGTTGCCGTAGCCGTCAGCCAAAATTTTATCCGCTGGAGTCGCTTGCAGCGGGATTTTAGAAAATGTGGGACCAGCAAGCCTTATCTTACGCATGACATAATAACGGATATTCAAGGCTTTTATTTGAGGCATATCCCAGTTTGATGTCAATTCCAGCGCAAGGCTGGCGCAGTCTTTTGAGTTTTCGGGTGATGTGCCGTCAGAGATAATTTCTTTTAGTTGTTTTTTGTAATGCTCCCAACCGTTTGGTGTTGAGATGTGGAGGGTCATCGCGTGAGCAAATTGCGGCGGCGTATTTTCTTCGCGCGGATAAGCAGGCGGATTGTCAACGGTTATGGCAAGCTCCTCTATCCCGTTGTTGGTCGTTATGTTTCCAACGCATGGAAGCTCATTCATTAAATTGAAAAGAATATCGTTTGTCACGCTTGAACGCAGCGTAAATGTGTTTTTAAGTATCGGATCGGTTGACTGGAAGCAGTATTCAAACGAGAAAATGGGCGAGTTTGTTACTGTCCTGCGGTAGGATGTTGTTATGACAGAGCCTATTTCAACGGCAGGAAGACTTAATACCATTGTTTTTCTGGCGGGATACCGCGGCGCAAGCGCTACCCAGTTTTCGTCCATGATGTTGATTTCTTCTGGACGGATATAATGAACCTGCCCGTTGAGATTTGAGACAGAGGCTTCGAGGATGTCAATCTTTTCCATTGCGGGGCAGTAGGAGATTTTTAATTCCGAGTTGTTTTTAAGCCCTGAATATGTGAGTATCTGCTTTACTGTGGAAACTGTAGTTGTCCATGAAGAGAAATCTATTGCGTCTAAGGTTGTCGATGTGGAGAGTGTGCGTATATCGTACTGCTTTTCAGCATCTTTGCTGTTGGTCAGAATAACATCTTGCCCGCTTATCGCTTTTATTCTCCGCAAGGTCTCTTTGAGTGCAATATATTGCTCGGGAGAGTATGAGGTCTGATTTACTTCAAATCTCTTATGGGCGGTGATATGCGTTTTGCTGTTGTCCTGTTTAAGGTTGATGCTCTGGGAGAAGGTGATGCCGTTAGTCTTGAATGATGTGCTGTCGGGAAGAGCTATGATTGATTTTGAGTTGTCGTAGGAAAGCTCGATCCGTTCGTCAACGCCGCAGGCATTTTCTGTTTCAAAGGGGAAGCGTCTTTTTTCAAGTCCCATGCCATCCAAAATGAGATTTACATATCCAAGCGCGGATGTTAGCCATGGAGTGCCGAGCGCTGTTGCGTAATCTCCATTTGCCGGATAGTCATTGGCGGTAACCAAAAGCGAAACAGACAGCGGCGTTTCGGTGTCTTTGAGATTTTCAGGCTCGATTTTCAATTCGTTCAGTGTCGCATTCGGCGCAATGCTTTTGACTGCATTTTCAAAGAACTGGCGACGCTTTTCTTGTGGTGCGCGAATGAGAAAACCGCGGTATGCCGAATCGTTCAGCCCTTCAAAGTCGATTTTTGCTTCGAGCGTCAAATTGCCGGCCGAGTCAATTTTCCCTTTGCTTTGGGCAAAGACCATATTTGCGCTGGCGGGAACTTCCGGTGAGGTTTTAAGCGTTTCTCCTTCCGGTGTCGCCACGAGATAACTTTTGCCGGAGAGGTAGGCGGGAAGGAGGTCGGCGGAATTTTCATTTGTCGGATCCATCAGTGTGTAGGTGCCGTCTTTTTCGCGAACTCCGACAATCGCATGGTTGAAGAAAGTCATCGGGACTTCCTTGTCGCGCTTTTCTCCGACATGAATCAATACGGGGTAGGCGTCAATGGAGGCAAGGCGCAGCATTGCAACAAGGAGCGCGGCTTTGTCGCGGCATACGCCGTAACGCTTTTCAAAGGTCTCAGAGACATTGTGAGGTTCGTATCCGGGGGCTTCCGTTTCGGTTGTCACTCCCATGTAGCGTATATTTTGAGAGACCCATGTGTAGATATTCCAAATTTTGTTATGTTCTTCGTCTGATGATTTTGCAAGTATTTCATCAACTGTTTTGCGCATTTCATCTGTGACTGTCTCAAGGCGCGGCTTGGAGAGGTTCCAATACCATTTGGAGATGTCTTCCCATTTGTCGGCGGTACTTAAAAGAAGTCTCTGGCAAACGGTGTGGGCTGGGGGCATATTAGGCTCTGTAAAATATTGTTCGACACCATCGATATCCCATTTGTGCAATGTGCGTTCATTGTCTGTGTTAAGCGGCTCCGAATAATACTTTATGGTAGCCGGCACTTCGTCTCTGATGACATTCCGCTTAATCGGAAGGCTGTTTGGTGATGAGATGTAATATGTGTATTTGATTAAAGGCGAGGAGGTTTCAAAGACTTGATAGTCAGACCAGACTTTGGGGATTCTGGCTTTGGAATTTGTTCTCTTGAATGCGAGCCTTACAATGTCGCCGATTTGCAGATGGGGATATGAAATTCTCAGAATCTTGTCGTTAGGGTCGTAAATGTTTGAACCCATATAACCGGGGTCGATCATAGTCTTTGCGTGCGAAGAGAGGTCTACCGTCAATGTGGTTCCATCTTCTTTTATGATTTCAGCGGCAATTATTTCCACTTTGCCATAAAAAGCATTGTAATAAAGCGATGCAGTAGATTCGTTGCGTCGCCCTTTTTCTGTCATGATTTTTGTATAGGTGTCGTCATATACAACAGATGTTCCATCGCTATTGTAACTTTCGTATGCTACTGAATCGATAATTACCGTATCAGCATCAGGATATCTTTCGTTAGAAGCAACAGATGAAAGAGCGAGCACATTTTCTTTGATAATACGGCGTATCTGGTTGGGTGTAGCCCATTTTGCAGGTACAATTGTTTCTGCAGTTACAGATATTGCCAGAATGAAGAAAAATAAAAGCGAGTTTTTTTTTGTCATTTTTTATCTTATAGCCTTATTCAAAGAATTTAAGAAGAAAAGCGGCACCCGGTAGTACGGGCACCGCTTTTTGCCTGTGTTGGGATTTATGCCATCTCAACGAGTTTGCGGAGATTGGCCTGTCCAATGCGGATACCGACAGCTGGATCTTCCATTCCTTCAAATTCAACGGAGAGAACGCCATCATAGCCGACGCGTTTGAGGGCGCGGATTGATTGGAGTAGCGGAACATTACCGTGACCGATGATTGCACCGCGGAGGTAGTTGCCGGCGCGTGTCATGAACCAGCCTTCTCCGGGAGGAACGCCGTTGCCAGACTTGATGTGGAAGTCCTTGGCGTGAGCATGGAAGGCGAGTGGGGCTACACGACCTGCGGCAATTGCTGGGTCTTCATCGGCGCAGCAGAAGTTGCCAAGGTCGACAAGGACACCAAAATTGGGGTGGTCAACTGCCGTGACGAGCTTCTCGATGCGGATGCTGTCTTGGCTGATGAAGCCATGGTTTTCGGTCATTGTGCGAATTCCCTTTGAGGCTGCGTACTCTGTGACAGCACGGACGCCCTTGACGATATGGGGGAGGGCGGCTTCATATGTACGGAAGCCCTTCGCTTCGTTGGGAATAGAGTTGGTGATGTCATGGCGCATACCGGGAGCACCGAGAATCTCTGCGATGTCGACTTCTTTTTTGAGGCGCTCGATTTCGGCATCAAGATCGCCATTGGAGCCTCTGACGAAATCAGCTCCGATTGTATAGTTGGCGATAGGAATGCCGACGCGGTCAGCCTCAGCGCGAAGCTCCTGTGCGAACTCGGGGAGGGTCTTGCCTTCGGGGACTGAAATTGTGCTGAATTCAATGACGTCAAAGCCGGCCTCTTTGGCTGCGGCGATAACCTCAATTTGTTTCATCTTTCTGCTACTTACATAGCGGTGGTAGCTGTAGGAGCTTACTCCGATTTTCATTGTGATTTTTCCTTTGTTGTGGCGGCAGAGTGTTTCTGCCTTGGTGAGAGTTAAAGCGGATTTGCAAGGGGGATTTCAGCCGAAATCGATTTTTTTGTCGATTGGTCTGTAGCCGTCACCTTGATTGAAGTTGCGTCTGTCGGATTTGCCACCTTTATTATGGCACTGGTTCCGTTAGAGGCGGTTGATGAAATTGCGGCTGCGCCTGAAGGTGTGACCGACCAGACGACGCTTCCAGTGTTGTTAATTACGGTAAATGTCTGAATTTCACCTTTGTAGAGAATTGAAGGCGGTGTGTTTTTCCAAGCAAGTGTTTTGCTTGTGGTTTGTCCATTTGAATTGCCTGTGTTATTCTGATTATCCGAAGAACCGTCATTTGACGAATCTTCGCCAGAGTTATTTACAGTACCAGAATATTCAGGGTCGTCCGCAGATGCGGTTTCGCAGCCGGAGAAGATTTGTTGCCCGACAAAAAGGGCAAAAGTTGTCAGGACTATTGTCAACAGTCGTTTAGCCATACTTCAATTCCTGTTCCAGTATGTTTTTAAGGATTGCGCCAATAGGAGAAGCGCAACTTCAATTACCATATTTTATATGATTCATGTTTGCAATGCAACTAAAAATCATATAGAATAATTACTATGTATAAGTTGTATGGTATTATTGTTTTCATCGCGGTAGCATTTTTTGCGGTTTGCGCTCAAGCATACCCAAAAGATGCTTTGCTTTTGTTTTCAGAATTCAAGAAGGTTGAATCACAGCTGGAAAAGAGGTATGTTTCATCAACTAATGGTTTGCCCCGTAAGTATTTAGATGATCTTAAGTCTTTGCATAAGCACTATCAGTCCCAAGGTGCGCTGGATGAGCTTTTGGCCGTTAAAAATGAAATTGAGAGGTTTCAGAAGGCGTGTATAAGCCCTGTTGACCCATTTGAACTTGTTCCTGAATTGCCTCCTGATGCGGTTGTTTCAACTCCCGAGGCTTTGCGTATAGGTCAGGAGCGTTATATAGCCGATAGGGAGCGCATTGAAAATATCCGTTTGGCAAAATTGGAAAATCTTTCACAGGGATTGCTTAAGCGTTTAGAGTCGATTCAAAAAAAATTGACTCAGGATGATCGAATCGATGAGGCACTTGAGATCCGTAAGTTGCTCACCGATACGCGTTCCGCTATTGAGGGTGGTTTTATTTCCGAGTTTGCCGCTAAACTCGCAAGTATGTCTCCTTCGGCTGAAATTTCTACGGCAAAAGCCAATAAAAAAAGCGGTTCTGCCTTTGCCCGCTGGGTAGCTTTGCCTGACTTGCCATTCTCACCGAATCTTCATTCCTTGATTCATGCTGATTTGCAGTCAACCGTTTCGATCTCTCCTCATTCTATCGGTAAGGGCTTTGATTTCTTTGCAACAAGTGGGCCAGAACCGCAAACTGTCGCCTCCACATTATGTAGAGAGGTCGGTCAGGCGAAATGCTGGAGGGTCGATTCGCCCGAGGATTTGGCTGTCAATATTAAGGCTACCTCGTATGTGCTTTCGCAAGGGCGTAATAAGGGGCCGATTCTTTATGTCGCAATTTTTTCTGGGAAGAACCCGGTCGCTATGCTGCAGACCCCTTTGACACAAAAGGAGATGACCGTGAAGATTATCAATGATCCGTCAAATCCTCTGCGTTTCGCTTTACTTTGCCGCGGCGGTGCCTCAAAGCAGTTTGAGCTCCGTAAGGAAGCTTCTGTCAATGTTATGGTTGGTGTGGCACTTGTCGGTGCCAGAGAGACTTGCGATACCTTGATTGATTTTGAATGACCGGAAATTTTAAACACTATTAAGGCATGGTGCAGTCAAGTCTTGTGCGCATGCCAAAAGGAAACCACGATGACAAATTATGAAGACAATGTCGCGCGTTTCCGCCAGTTGAGTGAAGGACTGGCAGAGATGCGAGGCTATCTTTGACCTTGAAACGCGACGCAGAAAATTAGAGCAGCTTGAGGCTGCCGCCGCGGCACCTGATTTTTGGAACGATCAGGCAAGGGCGAAGACCATTATCGATCAGACGACAGCCGAGCGGGCGTTTGTGAAGCCGTTTGATACCTTGGTTGGGCTTATTGATGACTGCAAGGTTATGCAGGAAATGGTCGAGGCAGAGTCTGATCCAGCCTCGCGCGAGATAGCCGAAGAGGAATTTGAGGGTATTATAGGTGAGGCAGAAAAGGTAGCCCATGATTTGCGTATGCAGTCGCTTTTGAGCGGTCCTATGGACGGATGCAACGCCTTCTTAACGCTTCATCCCGGTGCCGGCGGAACAGAGGCCTGTGATTGGACCGATATTCTCTTTAGAATGTATGAGCGCTTCTGCGAAAAGTCAGGCTTTGAATGTGAAACGATGGATATATTGCCAGGTGATGAAGCCGGCATCAAGAGTGTGACATTTAGAGTTTCCGGCCCATATGCTTTCGGCAAGATGAAGGCTGAGCGTGGCGTTCACCGCCTCGTAAGAATCAGCCCGTTTGACGCAAATAAACGCCGTCATACCTCATTTGCCGCATTGGATGTCGTCGCAGAGTTGAATGACGAGATTGATGTTGAGGTCAAGGAAGAAGATCTGCGCATTGATACTTATCGAAGCGGTGGCGCCGGTGGTCAGCATATAAACAAGACCGATTCGGCTATTCGCTTGACTCACCTTCCGACCGGTATTGTCGTTGCTTGCCAGTCCGAGCGTTCGCAGCACAAAAACCGCGCCAAGGCAATGTCAATGCTTAAAGCCAAGATTTACGAGTATGAGCAGGATAAAAAGCGTGAGGATTTGAAGCGTTTTTATGGCCCTAAGGGCGAAATCGCATGGGGCAGTCAAATCCGTTCGTATGTCCTTCAGCCTTATACAATGGTCAAAGATTTGCGTACAGGTGAGCAGACCTCAAATGTTGATGCCGTTCTTGATGGCGCGATCGGTCCGTTTATCGATGCTTATCTACAGGCGTCCGCCAAGGGAACTCTTTCATCGGCGTCTGAATCGGTGGAGGACGATTTGTAGCAGATTATGGCAAGTAGACGGGTAAGACATTTCTTTTACGGAGTCCGCGTATTTTTTGCGTGGCTTTTCGTCTTTATCTGTCTTGTCCTTTGGAGACTTGACCAATCACTGCCGAATTTTGCGTTGCGCTGGGTTGAGAGGGCTATTTCACCAGAAAAGTTCTGCTATCGCTGCGAAAAAGCCTCTTTCAATATATTTCATGGCTTGACTCTTCACGATGTGAAGCTTTTTGCCCGCGGTGTGATCGCTCCGCCGATCGGTCATCTAGGAGAGTTGCGCCTTGTTTGGAATATTGATTTAGATGCCCCTGTAAGTACTTGGGCAAGGTTTGTTCATGCTAAGAATTTAGTCATTGATTCTCTTGACGATTTGCCTGAAATGGACAGCGATTCTTCGGAGCTCGCGGCGCTGTTCAAGCATCTTTCCGTCGATCACGATTGGGCGACAACTCCGCGCTATGTCGTTGTCGACGGTGCAAAGATATTGGGGATTGATTGCAAGTATGTGGAGTTTTATCTTTGCATACGCGATTCTGTTTTGAGATTGGATTCAATACGAATAGTGCCAAACTCGTTGATGTTTATGGAGTCTCTTGAAGGGGCTGTACAATATGACCCCAGTTCAAGGATGATTCATGCCGTGCTATCGGGAACTATAACCCCTGATGTCATTCGTGATTTGACTTTGTTGCTCAACGGTGAAACTGCAGTTAAATATTATGACGCGATAACGCATCTTTCTGAACCATTGCAGGCTCAAGGCGAGGTGACATTGATTTCCGGCACAGGCGGTAAGCCCAGCTTTCAGGATATGCGAGTCACAATCAAGGGAAATAATTTTAAGTACAAAGGTCGCCCGGTTAAGCGGGTTGGGCTTTCTTTACAGTGGCTGGTTGATCCAAATGATGAGTCAGAAGGTGGAAAGCGTCTGTTGATTTCACCGCTTGACGCATTTTTTTCCGACGGAATACTCCATGGCGCAATTGCATGGTATCCGCGAACTCGTGCCACCGATTTGTCGGCTTCAGCCGTTTTGCCCCCTAGGACGCTTTTCCCTGTAATTGATATCGGAATGCCAAATTGCATGACCAATATCGCTTTTGCCCACGCTCCAAGGGCGAATGTCCGCGGCCGTATCTATGGAATGGCGTCCGCAGATAGGGCAAAAAGCCTCCTTGGCGGTTCGATTACAGCATCAGAGATGGCTTTAAGAGGTGTTGTTTTTCAGAATGTAAAGACAGAGTGGAGCTACTCTGCGATGAATAGACTTTCCTTTTCAGAGCTTACGGCAAATTGTCATGGCGGTGAAATAAATGGGGATGTCTCTATTGATGTCGGACCTGACGAGGCTCCGTTGGCATCTATAGCCGATAATCTGAACTTTCATTTCATCTTTGACAATGTAAAGAGCGACTATTTCAGAGATTTGGTAAATCCTCGCGAGCCAAGTTCAAAGGGGCTTATTTCAGGCGAAATCGCCATGTCTTCTCCTATGAATTCGACAAATTCCTATTATTTGAATGGCTTTGCAAATCTAAAGGTTCGGGATGCAGAGCTTATGCGCGTGCCTTTATTTGCAGGTTTGACCGATTTTATCGGGCGAAATGTCTCGGGAGTCGACTCGCTCATTATGCAATCGGATTCCGATTTTAATGTGACGATAACAAATGGTTTGGCTACGATAGAAAGAATTACTTTAGATGGCAATCTTTTTAGTGTCGTTGCAAAGGGCAAATGCCGAATTTCAGATCCCGCAAAACCGATTGAAGGCGTGGCTGAAGTCAGGTTTTTTCATTCCCGTTCGCTTATCGGCAAGCTTGCCAGATTGGCGACATTACCGCTTAGCAAATTGATGGAGTTCCGTATCAGCGGCCCGCTTAACGGGCCCTCATGGGAGTATATCGGTCTTGTTGACAGAATCGCAGAAGCGACCTTTTGGCCGCGTAAAGATGCAACAGAATCGAACGAAGATAATCAGTCATCGCAAAAGGAGGATGGCAAATGACATTTTTTATTCACACATACGGATGCCAGATGAATGTTCGCGATTCAGATGCGGTCGCCGCGGAAATGATCGCGGCAGGATATTCACCGGCAGCAGATGAAGAGAGTGCCGATGTCATAGTTGTAAATACTTGCTCGGTCCGCGAAAAGGCAGAGGATAAGGCAATCGGGAAACTGCGTCTGCTCTGCTACGGAAAAAAAGACAATCCCAATCGTATTGTCGGTGTAATGGGATGTATGGCTCAGCGCATGAAGGAGCAGGTCTTTGAAAGTGTTAAAGGCCTGGATTTTGCAGTCGGAGCGCGTGCGGCCCGCCATATACCGGCCATTGTTCGGGATATAGCTTCAGGTGCCTCGCATATTTGGATGCCGGGAGAAATTTCAGATTCCGATGTGCCGCATGGACACCACGAATTTGGTATCAGCGCATTTGTCACCGTATTGCTTGGCTGCAATCGCCGTTGCGCCTATTGCATCGTCCCCGATGTTCGCGGGCCTGAATACAGTCGCCCCGCACGGGATATTATTGATGAAGTCAGATGTCTTGTAAGCCGTGGTGTTAAAGAAGTGACATTGCTGGGGCAGAGCGTCCTTAGATACGGCCGTCAAAAGGAAGATGTCTGGGCGGGCGAGCCGCCTTCCGACGGTGATTTTACAGAGCCGTTTCCCCGTCTTTTGAAGGCGCTTTCGTCAATAGAGGGCCTACAGCGCATCAGATTTACTTCTGGTCACCCATCGGGATGTACTGAAGAGCTCGCAAGGGCATTCCGCGATTTGCCTCAGGTCTGCGCCCATCTTCATTTGCCGGTCCAGTCCGGTTCCGATCGAATATTGAAGATAATGCGCCGCGGTTATACCCACGAAGAATATCTGGCATCGATAGAGAGACTCCGTGCTTATGTTCCGGATATCGCTATCACAACCGATATTATTGTAGGCTTCCCCGGTGAAACAGAGGAAGACTTTGAAATGACTCGTGAGCTAATGCGCAAGGCGCGTTTTGACAACTCCTTCGTCTTCAAGTATTCACCCAGGCCCGGGACGCCGTCATCGCTTATGGAGGATGATGTCTCAACAGAAGAAAAGGATCGCCGTAACAAGGTTCTGCTCTCAGATCAGGATCAGCTTGGCGTAGGGAATAACGACCATTGGATTGGCCGCGTCATCAAGGTTCTTGCCGATGGACCGTCACTGCGAAATAAAGAGCGTTGGTCCGGCAGAAGCGGACAAAACAAGATTGTAATCTTCGAGCCGACTGACGATATCAAGGTCGGCGATCTGGTTAGCGTCAAAATTACCCGTGCAAATCCGCAAACTCTCTTTGGGGATATAGTCCGTGATTAGTTGAGGTATAGAAAATGACTTATCTGCATGCAAAGCTCCTTACAGCAATAATCTTTTTGATACCGGGGATCGTTGCGCTTGTAGCTCCAAAGGCCGCCGCACAAATCGCCTTGAAATTTCCAAGGCATAAAACAGCCGGTAGAGTATTGTCGGCATTCGGTTTCATTTGGGCTGCTGCGATAATATATTTCGTCCCGCTGGACTTTCTGATGAAGTTTCAAATCCCAATAGTTATACTCCTCTTAGTATCAATTCCATTGTCGTGGAAGTGGATGCCTGATTTACTTGCGGCACGCGCTCTTGGCGGGCTTTGGTGCCTAATTCCCGCACCTGTACTTGTGGCGTCTCGATTTGCCGATGGTGAAGGACGCTTGATAATCGTATCGTTAATGTATCTTATTGCGGTAGCAGGAATGATTTCAACATTTTCACCCTATTATCTCAGAGATGCTCTTGCCTGGGTTGCCCGACCGCCTGTAAGTCGCATTCGCACCGCCGGCGTCATCTTGACAGTATTTGGGATATTGGCTTTGGCAGCATAGGAGTTATATTATGGCTAAAAGAACACGCTTAATTGATATCGCAAAAAAAGTCGGAGTTTCAATTGGATCGGTTTCAGCCGTGTTGTCTCCGAATTTGTCGGGCAATATGAAGGTCGGCCCCGAGCTTACAGCCCGTATCAAGGCTGTGGCAAAGGAGATGCACTATGTGCCAAATTCCGCGGCTCGAATATTGGCAGGCCGACCGTCAGGTCTGATCGGAGTATTGATGGATACTCATGCACCTGCCGTTTGCTTCCATCTTTTAGCCGAAATTGAAAAATCATTGGCAAAGCGCGGATTGCGAGTCTTAACAGGAATGTCTCACAATGATGTGAACAAAATGTTCGAAACATATCAAGCCTTGATTCAGCACGGCGTAGATGGTATCTTATGTCTTTCATACGATTATCCGGACGAGCTTGAGCATATAATCGATTACTTCAAGGGTGAGAAGAAAATCGTCTTTGTTAATGGACCAGAAGTAAAAGGGCATAGCTGTGTAAAAATTGATTCAGGTAGAGCTGTTGAAGAAGCTGTAAAATATCTCTATGCAAACGGACGCAAAAAACTAGGATTTGTTTGTTCAAAGGGAAGTATGGCGGTTGCCGGAAGCAGAATCGAAGGCTTCCTTACCGCTACAAACGGCGAAGGCTTGATATTTAAGACTCCAACACTTGCACATGACTCCGATTTATTGCGTGATTCATTGAAAATTGCCGTCAATGATTTTATCATAAAAGAGCAAATTGACGGAGTTGTAACGCTCGATGATATGTCTGCTTTGACATTGATGTCAGAGCTTCGCCGTGCAGGTCTCTCAATCCCCGACGATGTTGCCGTTGTCGGCTATGATAATGATATCTTCTCATCACTTCTAGAGCCGCCGCTGGCAACCATTGATACGAATCTCCCTAAGCTTGCGGAAGAGGCAATTGCATCTCTCTTGGATATAATCGGTAATGTCGACTATAAACCAACGGTAAAGAGTGTCATCCCTACATTTTTGCCTAGAGAATCAGCAGGCGGCATTTAATGGATAATATACTCGATAAGCTAAACGTTGAGCAGCGCGAAGCCGTAGCCACAACAGAAGGCTATGTTAGAGTTATCGCCGGAGCAGGCTCTGGAAAGACCAGGGCGCTGTCTCATCGTTTTGCTTATTTGGTAAATTTGATGGGCGTCTTGCCATCGCACATACTTTGCGTGACATTTTCAAATAAGTCGGCAAACGAAATGCGTCAGCGCATCCGTAATTTGACTGGTGACAACGACACGGGATACATAAATACTTTTCACGGCTTTTGTGTTACAGTGCTCCAAGAAGATTCTCACGCGATACAATATCCTAAAAATTTCCTGGTTCTTGATAATTCAGATATAGATGCGATGCTAAAAACCGTTTACGACGAACGGGGGCTTTCATTACGCGATATGACCTATTCCATGGCGCGTGATATGATAGAAGTCCGTAAAACAATCTCGGAAAAAGAATATTACCGTGATATGCTCTCAATGACATCCGATGAGCTTAAAAAGCGGTATGAGCAAGCTGAAAAGCCGGCAGATATAGTCTTTTACGGTTATCTCTATCAAGAGCGCAAATGCTTCGGCGTAGATTATAACGACTTGATTGTCTTTACATTGCACATCTTCGATAAAAACCCGGAAATTCGGTTAAAGTGGCAAAAACGGCTCGAATACATTATGGTCGATGAATTTCAAGATATCGATCCATTGCTCCATAGATTGATGGAAGTATTGTGCGCCTATCATAAAAACCTCTTTGTGGTCGGTGATCCCGATCAGACCATCTATACATGGCGAGGAGCCGATGCAAAATTTTTACTGGAATTCGACCAAAAATTCTCACCCTGCCACACAGTAGTGATGGCTAAAAATTATCGCTCCACACCAGAAATATTAGCGGCGGCAAATTCTCTCATTTCAAAAAATAAAGAACGCTACGATAAAAACCTGTTGCCGGTTTTGCCGCCAGAGTCAATGCCAATCTACTTTCAAGGAGAAAGCTCTGATTCAGAAGCCAAATGGATTACTGATGAGATTCAAAAACTCCACAGCAAAGATATTCCATATTCCTCAATGGCTATTCTCTATCGGGCTCATCATGTCACAAGGTCTATCGAAGATACCCTTTTTAAGGCAGAAATTCCATTCACGATATACAGCGGGGTGCAGTTTTTTGACCGTGCTGAAATCAAAGATGCGATATCCTATCTACGCCTAGTGGCATATCATGACGACCTCTCATTTGTGAGAGTCGCAAATCTGCCCAAACGAAATCTTGGCATTCGTCGCATGACATTCCTTAAAAACTATGCGGAAGAAAACCATTGCCTTCTTTATGAAGCATTAGAGCAAAACATAGATAACGAAATTTTCAAAACCACAAAAGCAAAAGAGATTCTTGACCTGGTAAGACGCTTTGACACCACAGCGTCATCAAGGTCGGTATCAGAACTGCTAAGAGATATTCTTGATGAAAGCGGCTACGAAAAAATGCTGCGAACCGAAGGCGCACAAACGCGTTTAGACAACATTGCTGAGCTAAGACAGTCGATATTTGAATATGAAGCCTCCTGCGGAGAAGAGTGCAACCTCGCCAACTACCTCTCGCATGTGGCGCTCTTTACAAATCGAGATGCTGAAACCGAGACCGCAAAAGACCGAGTAAAGCTCATGACAATTCATGCGGCGAAAGGATTGGAGTTTCCCCATGTCTTTTTGGCTGGCTGGAACGAAGGAACATTGCCATCTCGAAAAACCAAAACCCAAAAAGGGATGGAAGAAGAAAGGCGACTTGCTTTCGTTGCAATGACAAGGGCCGAGCACAGCCTCTATATATCATCAGCATCAGGTTCAGACTTCAAAGGAGAGATAAGGTATCCCTCGCGATTTATTCTTGATATAGAAGCAGATAGATTATCATTTGTAAAGCCGTTACGCGAAGAGCTCGTAAAAGACCTACGCGATTACGCTCAAAAGACCCTGGCTGCAAATGAAAAAGGCAAATCAGAGTCATCGTCCCATTTTGACGCAGGTACAAAAATCTCTCACCCGATTCTAGGCATCGGTGAAATAATATCAGTAGATGAAGAAAATTCAGCTTACGAAATTAAGTTTGATAAACTACCGACAAATCGCGTTGTTTCGTTTCGTGTTGCACTTACAAAAATCTAAAGTGCCTTGTGTTGCTCGCCAAGGCTGCTGCGAAACAATGGAAAAGCGGATAATCAACCACAGAATACTAACTTTTTAAGGGACAGTCCTTTCTGATTTAAAAAAACTGTCAAACTCGCAAACTATCAAACTGCTCCTACTTGCAAACTTTGCTTAAGCTATAGGAAGTTATTGAGTCAAGATTTTGGTATATCAAGTCTAATGGTCTTTGGAAACAACTTATTGGAAACAACTTACCTTTGACGCACGGGCTAACTCGCCCGTGCCCATTTTTCTCATTGTTGAAAGCAATTATATTTAAAGACCACTCTGAATTAGATGAGCGCGGGCATGTTAGCCCGCGCACCTCTTAAAAGTTGTTTTTACCAGTTGTCTAGGTTGTTTCCAATCTAAAAGATACGAAGCGGAATCCCAATCCTGTAATCTTGTTAATCCTGTCAAAAAACTCTATCCGCAAATCATCACAGAAATGGTAAGGCCTGTCCCCTTAAAAAGTCCTCACGCGGAGCCGCAGAGGCGCAGAGAAAATTGTGAGATTTTGTTCCGCACAATAATCTCATTTTGCGTGTGTGAAAAATCTAAAATCTTTGTTATTAGGATATTGTGAATGGAATCGAAAAGGACTGTCCCCTGAAAAGTTAAAAGGTAAAAGGTAATAGTGAAGTGTGATATTTCGTGTATTCCTAGGTTAAAATGAGATTATGGTGCGGAATAAAATGCGATCGGTAGTTTAGATTTTAACGCAGAGGCGTAGAGACACAAAGTCCCATTTCGTAATCCTGTTTAATCTTGTTAATCCTGTCAAAAAACTCTATCCGCAAATCAATACAGAAATGGTAAGGCCTGTCCCCTTAGAAAGTTCGCGCGTGAAAAAACTGTCAAACTCGCAAACTATCAAACTGATTCTACTTGCAAACTTTGCTTAAGCTATATGAAGTTATTGAGTCAAGATTTTGGTATCTCAAGTCTAATGGTCTTTATTAATTTGAAACAACTTATTAGAAACAACTTGCCTTTGACGCACGGGCTAACTCGCCCGTGCCCATTTTTCTCATTGTTTATATTAAAAATTGAAGACCACACTGAAGTAGATGAGCGCGGGCATGTTAGCCCGCGCACCTCTTAAAAGTTGTTTTTACCAGTTGTCTAGGTTGTTTCCAATCTAAAAGATACGAAGCGGAATCCCAATCCTGTAATCCTGTTAATCCTGTCAAAAAACTCTATCCGCAAATCATCACAGAGACACAGAGATTTTATAAATATGGTAGTAGCAAAATTATACGCAAAGAACGCAGAGCCGCAGAGGCGCAGAGAAATTGTAGGTTGTTCCTTAAAGGTTATCAAGCGTGACAGTATGACACTTAAAGGTGATTGCTTTCGCCTCTGGGAGAAGAGGAGATTGGGAGAAGTTTCTTATGGAGGGTTGCCGGAGCAGTATCGCAGTTTGTGCGATTGATTTTCAATTCTTAATTTTGTATAATTATAGAGCGTTCTAGTCTTACATTTACAATGGGAAATTTACCATGCTTGACATTAAGAAAATTCGTGAAACTCCAGACGCCGTAAAGGAAGGGCTTATTGCTCGCGGCGCCAATCCTGATGCTATTGATGAGATTCTTGCTCTGGACGCTGTCCGTCGTGAAAAGACTTCTGCCGTTCAGGCTTTACAGGGTGAGCGTAATGCTACATCAAAGAAGATTGGCTTGGCTCGTAAGGCTGGTGAGGATACTTCCGCTATTCAGGCTGAGATGCGTGCACTTGGCGACCGCATCGCCGAGCTTGATAAGGAGGCTTCTGAGGTTGATGAGCGTCAGCGTTCGATTTTGCTGTCTCTTCCTAATCTTCCGGCTCCAGGTGTTATTCCTGGCGGCAAGGAGGCCAATGAGGTCGTTTCTGTTTGGGGTGAGAAGCCTGTCTTTGAGGGCTTTGAGCCTAAGGATCATGTCGAGCTTTGCACTTCTCTCGGTTTGATTGACTATGACCGCGGCGTTCGTATGGGCGGTAATGGTTTTTGGCTTTATCGAGGCTTGGGCGCTCAGCTTGAGTGGGCATTGCTTAACTACTTTGTTCAGGAGCATTTGAAGGACGGCTTTGAATTTATCCTTCCTCCTCATCTCCTTAACTGGGATTGCGGCTTGACCGCCGGTCAGTTCCCGAAATTCCAGGAGGATGTTTTCCGTCTTCAGGAGGAGAACTTCCAGTTCCTGCTTCCTACAGCAGAAACAGCCCTTGTAAACCTCCATCGCGGTGAGATTCTTGAGGAGAAGGAGCTTCCTCTTAAGATGTTTGCTTACACTCCTTGCTATCGTCGCGAGGCGGGCTCTTACCGTAAGGAGGAGCGCGGAATGGTTCGCGGTCATCAGTTTAACAAGGTTGAGATGTTTGCCTATACTCTTCCCGAGCAGTCTGAGGAGATGCATCAGCTTTTGATTCGCAAGGCATGCGCTCTTGTTGAGGGGCTTGGCTTGCACTATCGTTTGGCTAAGCTTGCCGCAGGTGATTGCTCTGACTCAATGGCGACGACATACGATGTTGAGATCTGGATTCCATCTATGGATGTTTATAAGGAGTGTTCTTCCGTTTCCAATGCGATGGATTATCAGGCTCGCCGCGGTAATATGCGCTTCCGCCGCGCTGAGACGAAGAAGACCGAGTTCTTGCATACCCTTAACGGTTCTGGTCTTGCCACTTCGCGTCTCTTGCCTGCGATTGTCGAGCAGTTCCAGCAGCCTGACGGCTCGGTTCTCGTTCCAAAGGTGCTTGTTCCGTTTATGGGCGGCATTGAGAAGCTTACACCTCCAAATGCCTAACAATTGGAGTTTGTCCTTCGCAGGGCTTTTGCCTTGCGAAGGATGAGTTTTTCTATGCCATCTAAGTTTCGCTTAAATTGTGAATATTATGCAGCCAAGGTCGGCCTTGGGCTGGTGAATAGGCTTTCCCCCAAGATGGCATGTGCCGGTGCGCGTATGGTCGGTAATTTCGCCTACTGTGTTTGTGCTAAACGCCGCCGAACCGCAATTGATAACTTGCTGAAAACGGGTGTCGCAAAGAACCGTGCTGAGGCTAAGTCAATCGCGAAATCATCATTTCAGAGCATCGCTTTGACGATGGTTGAGTCTATCTTGGTCCCTCGTATGCTTGCCGATGGCAGGATGGATGACTCGGCATTTGACATTTCAATGCCCGATGAAACCCATAAACTTTTTACGCAGGATATCGGCATTATTACCGTTAGCGGCCATCTGGGCAATTGGGAGCTGGGAGCCAAGGTTGTTTCAAAATACAAGCCTATCACAGCAATTGCCCGCCCAATGAATAATCGTAGAGTGCAGGCATTGATGGATGCCGTTCAGATTCGTGACGGCTTTGAGACTATTGATAAACACGATAGCGCTCCGATAAAGATTGTAAGAGCTTTGAAGAAAAAGAGGATTTTGGCTCTTTTGACAGACCAGCATGCTCATGGGCCTGGCTCTTGCGTCGTTGATTTCTTTGGTATGCCTGCTGTCACTTATGCCAGTCCTGCAATCTTGCAGCATATGACAGGGGCTCCGATTATTCTCTGTTTTGTGACAAGGACTGGACTTTTTAAGTTTCACTTCGAGTTTTCCAAGCCGTTGTTCTTTGAAATCAAGAAGGAGACGATGGATGACGATATTCAAAGGGCTACCCAATATATCGCCTCAGAGCTTGAGGCGCGCATAAGGCAGAATCCAAGGCAGTACTTGTGGATGCATCGCCGCTGGAAGAAGCTTGAAAAACGATAGGTGATGTTATGAGACACTTTTTTTCGTTATTGCTGCCTTTGGTCTTTTTTGCGGTGCACTCATTTTCCCTTGATTTGTTTTCGTCTTTCAAGCCTGAAAAAAACTACGAAAAAAACAATTCTTCGCAGTCGATTCCGCTCGATTTGCTTTTATTGTTCAAATCTGATGATACTTGGGAGAAAAGCCCCAATGCTTTTGTTATTGCACACAGGAAAAATGGCTTTGTATATACAGACAACAGTCGCTCATCGGCATATTCTTTAAATCGTGACGAAATGTCATTTGCCTCACTTTCGGTCTATGAGGCCCGTGTTTTTTGGGATGATAACAAAATTTCCCGTGTTGAGATTTTTATATTTAATAAGGGAGATGCTGAAAAGAAACTCAATCAACGGGAGTTAGAAGTTCTTGTTAAGCGTGTTTCTAATATTCTAGATAAGAATTTTGGAAATGGTGTTTCGTCACCTCAAGAGAGACTTGCAAATCATATGCTTTCATATTCTAAACGATGGTCGCAATCTACGATGCTTGCCCAGCTCCAATGGGCTTTTACAAGACCGCACCGTTCATCTAAGGAGTATGTTCCATTTTCTGCTGAATATATTAAAGTTGTATTTGTTAAAAGCACCGGTTTTTCAGCGAGAGATAATGCGGTACTTACGGGAAAGAGCATTTTGGTAAAACCTAAGAGGAAATCGGAGTTACGCAATTCGGTAGGGAAGAACGCCAAAGGCGATGTGTGGATCTCTGGCATTCCAATGGTTGATCAGGGGCAGAAGGGGTATTGCGCGGCGGCAACTTGCGAGCGGGTTTTGCGTTATTACGGTTTGATTGTCGATCAGCATCAGGTAGCCCAACTGGCAGAGACCGGCGCGAAAAGCGGTACTTCATTTAAGGGCTTTGCTGACGCTGTTGAGAATATAGGGCGCTATTATTCACTGGATAAAGAGGTTTTGATGCGACCTGACAGCAGTGACGATTTTTCGAAGTCAAATATTGTTGATGATTTGAAGGCATATAACAAGGTTGCCAAACGAAAAGGTGTCGATACTGTCGATTGGCATGATTATACTACCTCTCTCGGCCATAATATGTTCTCTATAGATGTCTCTTCAATTTTGTCTGCAATAGATCCGGAGATCTTATTGGAGTCTAAAATATCTCAAAAGGCCCGGTTTGAGGCTTTTTCCCGCGATATAATCAGGTTTGTGGATGCCGGGTGTCCTTTGATGTGGTCATGTTTTGTAGGGCTTTTTCCCGAGGTTCCCGATGTCGGTGCTGTCGGCGCGTTCGGTCATATGCGACTTATTATCGGTTATAATAAGAAAACCAAAGAGATTCTTTACAGTGATTCCTGGGGGGCTGGTCACGGATTGAAGCGAATGCCTATTGATATGGCTTGGGCAATGACTCAAGCACTGGTTGTCCTTGAACCGCGGAATTAGTTTTATTATGGCAGTGCAAGCATTATTCGGGGGTAGTTTTGATCCTGTCCATAATGGGCACCTTGCTGTCGCGCGGCAGGTTGTGAAGCTTTTTAATGTAGATAAGCTTTGGTTTATCCCTGCATCTATTTCTCCTCTAAAGAGGGGCGCTATGACTGCTTCAGACGCTGATCGCATTCAGATGCTTAAGCTGGCGATAGGTGATGATTGTCATTTTGGTATCGACGATTGTGAGCTTTTGAGAGGCGGGGTTTCTTATACGATAGATACTTTGCGCTATTGGAAGAGTCGATATCCTGATGATGAGATAGTCTTTGTTGCGGGAATGGATTCGCTTCTGTCGCTTTCAAAGTGGAAGGATTATCAGGAGATTGCGAGTATTTGCCGTTTTGTCACTTTCTTGCGGCCGGGATGTGACTTTGCTCCGCGAGTTGAAGATCTGTCATTGCCTGTTGAGCTTGCCAAGCGATTGTTGGCGGATGTCTTTGAGGGAGAGCTTAACGATATTTCATCAACGGAGATTAGACGCCTGGCTTCCGAGGGTAAGGATATAGGTGATTTGGTGCCTAGGGCTGTTGCCTGGTATATTAAAGAGAAGAGTCTCTATGCCGTTTCATAGGGGTTGTTAAGGTTAGGAGTTTTGTATGGCAATCGTTGGAAATTCCCAGGGTGATAAAGCATCCGTGAAGAATAATGATGGAGATGCCGGAATTCCCGTTTTTGATGTCAAGGACGGCTTTGATGGTCAGGTTATCGTTGATTTGTCGGCAGAGCAGGGGCCGATTAAGATTCAAAATGCAGTCAATGGCGCGCCTCCGCTGAGCGGTAATATATATTTTGAGGAATGGGTTGAGGCTGAAATCCCTTACGCCCGAATTCATGATCTTAATCTAATCCATGGATATGGAGCTCCGTATATAATCGATGTCCCATGGATATTTAGAGATTTCGATGCGGATGAGAATAACCCAGCAAGCTACGACTTTGCCTGTACAGACGCGATATTGAAGAGAATTCAGGATGCGGGCACAAAGGTCTTTTACCGTTTAGGGGCAGCATACGAAAACGCTTTGGTAAAAAAATACACGCTTTTCCCTCCAAAGGATTATGCCAAGTGGGCACGGATAGCCGAGCATATCATAAGGCATTATACCGAGGGTTGGGCAGACGGCTTTGAGTGGGATATCGAGTATTGGGAGATCTGGAACGAGCCTAATTTGAGAACGAAGGATAACGGTAGCGTAAATGGCGGATTTTGGCGAGGTTCAAGGGATGAGTTCAAGAAGTTTTTCAAAATTGTCCTTAAGCATTTGAAATCAAATTTCCCAAATCTTAAAATCGGCGGCCCTGCAATGGCCGGTACCGGAGGAGAGTGGGGGAATGAAATTATTGCCGAGCTCGCCAGAGATGGCATTCCGATAGATTTCTATTCCTGGCATGGATATGAAACCGATCCCAAAAAGTTTGGTGCGGGCGCTCGGTTTGTCCGTGAAATGTTGGATAATAACGGCTTTACCAACGCTGAGTCTATCTTTAACGAGTGGAATTATGTTAAAGGGTGGACGCCTGGCGATTTTACATATTCTCGCCAAGTCGAGAGCGGTTCTTTCAATCAAAAGGGGGCAGCCTTTATCGGTGCCGCAATGACTGTCCTTCAAAATGCAAGGGTTGACATGTCTATGTTCTACGATGCCAGGGTCCGCGGCATGAATAGCCTTTTTGACGGCATAACGAGTCTTCCTTTGCGCGGTTATTACACCTTTATCGCATGGCGAAATTTGAGGAGGCTTGGGATTCAAGTTTCGGCGGCATCGTCATTGGACGATGTTTATGTAACGGCAGCCAAAAACAAGGATGGCAAATGGGGCGTGTTTATCGTTAGATACGATGAGGATAACAATGTGACATCTCCTGTTTTGCTGTCAATCAAGTTTGCATCCACGGGCTCATTTAATGGAGCGAGATGCTATCTTACCGACGATGCGCGAATCTATACTCTGAAGGGGCTTGTTCAGGCAGAGGACGGTTCTGTTTCATTGAGAATGCGCCCATGCTCATTTGCTTATATTGAGTGTTCTGATTGTCCATCGGCTTAGTGACGGGCAGAATATTTCCGCAAAAACCATACTATTTTGGTATACTTATAGAGTTTTATCTTTAGTTGATCTGTTTTTAATGGTCGGAGAGGTTATTTGTTTATGAACAATACTTTTTGCGTTTCTGATTTCGGTATGGTTGAGGGACTCTTTGGCATTGATGTCAAAGCAAACACCTTAGCGGTTAAGGCTGCTGTTGAAGCCTGTGCGTCAAACGGCGGAGGCGAGGTGTTATTCCCGAAGGGATGCTGGCGTACGGGACCGATCCATCTTCGCTCGCATGTGAAGCTGAACCTTGGGGAAGGGGCATATGTTGTCTTTGAGGACGATCCTAAAATGTGTCTTCCTCTTGTTAAGACAACATGGGAGGGCGTTGAGTGCATGAACTACTCTCCGCTCGTATATGCCTTTGAGTGTGAAGATGTGGGTATTATTGGCAAGGGCACTCTTGCGCCAAAGATGACTAAGTGGCGTGAATGGTTTGTCGGTGGCGAGATTCACAGGAAGGTCCGCGGCGAGATTTACGATATGATGTCACGCGGAGAGCCTGTTGAAAATCGCATTTTGGCAGAGCGCGGGGGGTATTTCCGTCCGCAGCTTTTACAGTTTAATCGTTGCCGTAATGTCATTTTGAAGGATTTCCGCATTCGCGAATCACCATTCTGGACTATTCATATATTCCGCTGCAACGGTGTTGAGATCAGAGGCCTTGACTCTAGGGCGTTAGGTCACAACTCTGACGGCATCAATCTTGAAAAGACAAAGAATGTCATTGTGAGAGATTGTGTTCTTCAGCAGGGTGATGACGGTATCGTTATCAAGGGCGGCAGAAACCGCGACGGCTGGGACGGTGAATCGTCTTCGGAGAATATCGATATTGAAAATGTCAATTTGACAGAGGGGCATGGCCTGCTTGTCGTCGGTAGCGAGCTTTCGGGCGGTGTCCGCAATGTAAGAATGCGTAAGTGCCACTTAGACGGTTCGTCATTTGCTCTCTTTGCCATTAAAACGAATCTTCGCCGTGGCGGCTTTGTAAAGGATATTCAAATGGATGATTGCCGCTGCGAGCTCGTCAAGGAGGCTGTGCGCATAACGACTGATTCCAGTATGTATCCTTATGCGACATATGATGTCCGCCGTACCGATATCGATGGCATTACTATCCGTAACTGTTCTCTTGGCAAGGCGGATATTCTTTGTATGATTACAGGCGACGAGGAGTGCCCCGTCCGCAATCTGCATATTGAAAACCTTAAAGCCGAGCTGCTGGGCACCGAAGAGATGATTTGCGGTAATGCGCCAGGCTTTGAGGCGATAAATTGCGGAGCCGATAAGGTTTCCAAGGAGGAGGCCGCTTGGGATTGGGATGTTCCGAAGCCATGGTATGCCGAATATGACGCTCCCGCAGAATTCCCAACTCCAGAGGCCTTGGCCGCCGCCGGTGATGTCGGTGACTTTAAGTTGACCTTCAGGGCTCGCAATATCGCAAAGGATGCGGCATTGACGATTCGCTCAGCAGTTAGCGTCGCTCTCTCGGGTGAAGCCGGTGCTGTAGGGCCTCACAAGCCTATGTATGACGCAATCAATCATAACGCCGAGTGGCAGGAATTTGAGATTATCGTTCATCGCAAGGCTATCAGCGTAAAAATCAATGATTTTGAGGTCGTTTGCAATCGTCGTTTAGGTGCCGACTTCCCCTTAAGGGGAGCCTTGGAGCTTAGCGGTGTTGAGATCGACGAGGCTGTTCTTTCGCTAATTACCGGTCAGAAATACTGATTGCCGTCTTCAGGAAGCTTTATTGGGAGAGCTATGGTGGAGTTTCAATCAAGCGGAATACCCTTGCTGGATGAGCGTCAAAGGGAAATTGACGACATAACGCCTGGCGATTATGAAAAATATCGTCAGGCGTCCGGTGAGGCGCTGGATCTCCTGTTGAATAGGTTTCCGGCCTTGAAACGACTGGAATTAGCTTTTAATAAACTCTATCGCGAACTAAATGAGACTGAGGTCTCAGATATCAACCATCCTGCGATTTGGTATCTCTACAATATGGGACTTGTCGTTAAGACTGCGGATAGATGTTTTTCTGTCGATTTGCACCATAGACGCGCCGAGGAGCTTGCCAAGTTTCTTGATTTTGCATTGATTACCCACAACCACGGGGATCATTACACCCAAAAATTTCTTGCAGCGATGGATGGTGCCGGCAAGACGGTTGTGCAGAATTTTTATGAAAACGGCGGGGCGAAACAAAAGGGGATTTGCGGTTATCTCACTGAATACGAAAAGGAATTCACTTTTGGTTCAATACGGATACTTGCCGGCCGTTGCGACCATAATTCGATGCTGATAAAGTACACAACTCCTTTTGAAATACATATTGGCGACTTTACATTATTTCATTCAGGCGATTGCTGCAACCACAAAGAGCTTAAACTTGAGCGTCAGCCTGATTTGTGGGTCTTGCATCCCTATTGTGGAATGAATCCTTTAACGGGGTGCCGCGAGATTACGCCAACCCCCAAAAAGGTAGTTGTAGCCCATCTTCAAGAATTGGCTCATGCCCGCGACAGGTGGCGTTGGACATATTCTGACGGTATGAAGATTGTAAACTGTTTAGAGGCTGCAGGGTATCCGGCTATAATGCCACTTTGGGGAGATCGGATTTTTTAATTGAGTTTATATAAAGATAGCCTTTAGCGGTGACACCCGGTAGCAAGCTACTTTTCAAGGCAATTGGGAAATTATTATGAATATTGAATTTTCTCTTTTAGGTGCTCTTGCTGGTTTGATATTGGCTATTTTTCTTATTGTTCGAAAGACACCCCCGCCATACGCGCTGCTTGCAGGCGCGTTGATCGGAGGTCTGATTGGCGGTGGAACGCTCAACGCAACCATTGAGGTTATGGTTAATGGCGCTCAATCAATGACGCCGACGATTTTGAGAATTTTAGCGTCGGGAGTTTTAGCCGGAGCTTTGATTAAGACCGGAAGTGCCGCGAAAATTGCCGATGTTATTGCAGGCCGCTTAACGGGAGCCGTTGCGCTTGCGGCAATAGCTTTTGCCGCTATGGTGGTAACCGCCGTTGGCGTTTTTGCTGATATCGCCGTTGTCACCGTAGCCCCAATCGCCTTAGCTGTCGGCAGACGCGTTAAGATGTCGGTTCCCGCACTTTTAGTTGCGATGGTGGGTGGAAGTAAGGCCGGTAATGTTATATCGCCAAATCCAAATACATTGTCAATCTCTCAAGTCTTCGATTTTGAGTTGACGACCGTTATAGCCGCCAATATTATACCGGCGATAATCGGCATAGTGGCAGCGACACTCATTGCTTATTTTGTTTCTAAACGGCACAAGGTCTCATCAGGTAATTCAGATAACGGGGCGTTGCCGACCTCTGCAATGACACTGCCTTCATTATCTTCGGCGGTCGCAGGGCCGCTTGTCGTATTGATATTGTTGGCGCTCCGTCCCCTATGCGGAATATCTGTAGATCCTTTAATCGCACTTTCCCTAGGAGGCGTCGTTTCTGTTATCTCATGTGGAGAATGGCGCAAGCTTCCAGAATATACGGCTTTTGGACTTGCTCAGGTTGCAGGAGTATGTATATTGCTTTTATGTACTGGCACAATCGCGGGCATAATCAAAGCCTCGTCGCTTAATTCAGAGATCGTTTCATTTATCAGCTTATGCCATTTGCCTGTTAATATTGTTGCGCCGCTCTCAGGAATCCTGATGGCGGGCGCCACGGCATCTGCCGCCGCGGGCGCTTCCATAGCCGCCGATAGTTTCTCTGGTTTATTGCTGTCATCGGATCTAAATCCACTTGCAGTCGCCGCAACTATGCACGCAGGTTGTACAGTGCTTGACTCTCTGCCGCATGGCAGCTTTTTCCACGCCACGGCAGGTGCGGTCGGGATGTCATTTCGCGAAAGACTTGCCGTTTTGCCCTTTGGAGCCCTTGTCGGCTTGATTGTTACGATAGTGTCTTATATAGTGCATTATCATCTCTAAATCTTAAAAAACTTGACGATATTTTTTTGAATTGATATAATTATACTTATCGTTTTAACCCCTAACTAATAAGGAACAAATACAATGGCAATCAAGGTTGGCATTAATGGTTTCGGCCGTATTGGCCGTATGGTCTTCCGCGCTGCGGTTGAAAACTTCGCAAACGACATCGAAATCGTCGGTATCAACGACCTTCTCGAGCCCGATTACCTCGCATACATGTTGAAGTATGACTCTGTCCACGGCATCTTCAACCACGAGATTTCTGTCGAAGGTAACTTCCTCGTTGTTGATGGCAAGAAGATTCGCCTCACAGCTGAGAAGGATCCTGCCGCTCTCAAGTGGGACGAGGTCGGTGCTGAAGTTGTTGTTGAGTCAACTGGTCTCTTCCTCGAGGATGCTAAGGCTCGTGCACACATCACAGCCGGCGCTAAGAAGGTCATTATGTCAGCACCTTCCAAGGACGCAACTCCTATGTTCGTCTACGGTGTTAACCACGAGACCTACGCTGGTCAGGACATCATCTCCAACGCTTCCTGCACCACAAACTGCCTCGCTCCTATCTCCAAGGTTCTCAATGACAAGTTCGGCATCAAGCGCGGTCTTATGACCACAATCCACGCCGCAACAGCTACCCAGAAGACCGTTGACGGTCCTTCCAAGAAGGATTGGCGCGGTGGCCGTGGTATCCTCGAGAACATGATTCCATCTTCGACCGGCGCAGCTAAGGCAGTCGGCAAGGTTCTTCCTGCTCTCAACGGCAAGCTCACTGGTATGTCCGTCCGCGTTCCTACCTCTGATGTCTCCTTCGTCGACCTCACCTGCGAGCTCGAGAAGGAAGCTACCTATGAAGAGATTTGCGCTGCAATGAAGGAAGCTAGCGAAGGCGAGCTCAAGGGTATCCTCGGATACACCGACGAGGCTGTCGTTTCTACTGACTTCCGTGGTGATGCCCGCACCTCTATCTTTGATGTCAAGGCTGGTATCCAGCTCGATTCCACCTTCGTCAAGGTCTGCTCTTGGTATGACAACGAGTGGGGCTACTCCAACAAGGTTCTCGAGATGGCTCGCGTCATCTCCAAGTAACATTTGTTGCATGGAACCAAATCAAAAAACAAGGCACGCAATGCATTGCGTGCCTTGTTTTTATTCTAATTAAGCTTTTATAAATCAACCAAAGGAAGTTCTGTCATGGCTGAAAACAAAAAGAAGGTATCAGCAAAGGCTACCGCTAAAAAGGCTGATGTAGCGAAAAAAACTGTCACTGGAAGAGCTGCAGTTAAAAAGTCCGGCGCGAATAAGGTTAAAACCAAGCCCGTGACAATCCTTATCCTTGGAGCAGGCGGCCGTGGTTTTGCTTATGCCAACCGCGCTCTTAAGTATCCTGAGTATGCAAAGGTTGTCGCAGTCGCCGAGCCAAGGGACTTCCATCGCGAGAAGATGGTCCGCGAGCACGGCATCGCTCCTGAAAATACATTCAATCTTTGGGAGGAAGCCTGCAAGGTTCCCCGTATGGCTGACGCAGTCGCAATTTGCACGCAGGATGCAATGCACGAAGATTGCGTAATGGCATTTGCCAAGTTGGGTTACCATATTCTTCTTGAAAAGCCCATGGCCCCAACGGCGGCAGCCTGCCAGCGTATTGTCAATGAGGTTCGCAAGTATGGCAAGATGTTTGCCGTTTGCCATGTTCTTCGTTATACGAATTACACTCAATGCGTTAAAAAGCTTGTCGAGGATGGTGTCGTCGGTGACATTGTTACCGTTGAGCATTATGAACCGGTCGGCTTCTGGCATCAGGCTCACTCCTTTGTCCGCGGCAACTGGAGAAATGAAAAAGAAAGCTCTTGCATGCTCCTTGCAAAGTCTTGCCATGATGTAGACTGGCTTAGCTACATTATCGGTCGCAAGTGCACGCGCGTTTCTTCATTCGGCGGCCTCTATTACTTCCGTGAAGAAAATCAGCCCAAGGGCGCTGCAGACCGTTGCATGGATTGCAAGCTTTCAAAAAAGTGCCCATATTCGGCTAAGGAGTTTTACATTCCTCGCGTTCTTGATAAGAGCTACTGGGGCTGGCCTTTGGATGTAGTTGATCCAACCTTTAAGCGTAAGAACCTTGAGAAGGCTCTTCGTGAAGGCCCATACGGTCGCTGCGTCTTTAAGTGCGATAACGATGTCGTCGACCATCAAGTCGTCAACTTCGAGTATGAGGGCGGCGTAACCGCAACCTTTACAATGACGGCATTCAACCCTGGCGGCGGTCGTCGTACACGCATTTGCGGCACAACGGGCTATATGGAGACTGATGACAGTTCTGTCATTCGCATCTATGACTATCTCACGAAGAAGTGGCGCACAATCGATACCGATGCGACTGGCGCAACGATGGCTGACGGCCATGGCGGCGGCGACAAGGGTGTCTTGATTGCATTCTGCCGTGCCATTGCAGAAAACAAGCCAGAGTACATTATATCGGGTCTGGACGCTACGATTGAGTCTCACCTTTCAACCTTCGCTGCCGATAAGGCCCGCAAGACTGGCAAGGTTATTGAGATGTCCAAGTTCAAGGCTTAACGCCAGAACATTAAAAGACAGAAAAAGCACCATCCGACAGGGTGGTGCTTTTTTTTATTTCGGCCTTTGAGCTTGCCAAGGTTAAATTTCAGCCTTAGAAGCCTACAGCTTGGGACAGTACAACCCGTGACGGCAGAGATTTTTTTAGATTGTGGAAGCCTTGGGAAAAGAGATCATTTAGGCTTCAAGGCATCTGCGGATTGATTCCGCCATGCCATTCAGAAATTGCTCAGGCCCGAATTTTTCAGCCTGCATACGAATTGCCGTGCGATCCCATTTTATCTTATTGGCACGCTCGACTGCGTCTATCAGCGCGTCAGCCGTTTGCTCGTTAAAGAATGTGCCTGAAATGCCGTCGGCGACGGTTTCGGTGGCGCCGCCTCGATTGAAAGCGATTACAGGCTTACCACAAGCCATTGCTTCCAATGGGACGATTCCGTAATCCTCTTCACCTGGGAAGAGTAAATTGCGGCAATTTCTGTAGAGTGACAGAATCTCTTCGTCGCTTCTCCAGCCTAAGAATTCAATATTGTCGGCCCCGAGCCTGCGAAGCTTATCAAGCTCACCGCCAACGCCTACAACCTTGAGTGGGTAGCCAAGCTTATTATAGGCTTCAACGGCAAGACCGATTTTTTTATAGGGAACGATTGCCGATACAACCAGGTCGTAGCCACCATTCGCTTCTCCTCCATCGGATGCAGGTGTGCAGCGTCCTGTATCGACGGGAGGATAGACAAGGTCGCTTTCGCGACCGTAGAAGTCTTTGATACGCTTTTGCACATGCTTGCTTATTGCCACATACCTATCAACTCTGTGAGAGTGAGCCTTGTCCCAACGGCGTAAATAGGCGAGATAGGGTGCCGCAAGCGCTGCCTTTACAGGGCCAAGATATTCCTTTGGGAAGAGCCAGGCGTATCGCATAGGCGTAAAGCAATAGCAGAGCATTTTCATATCTTGGTGAGGCTGAAAAGCGTGGGCTACGCAAGAGTTTGTCGTTAAGAGCAAATCTCCCTTAGGTACCTTCAATGTAGTTGCGGCAAGCCCCATTATCGGAAGCATTTTTCGATAGTGCTTCGCGACATTAGGTATTCGCTGCATAAAGGAAGTCACAATTTCTCGACTTCTGATTACCTCCGAAACCGAGTCTGGATTTGATAGAAGTGTCACGAGCGGAGAATCAGGGAAGGCTTTGCAGAAATATTCTAAAACGCGTTCGCCGCCGCGCATGCCGGTAAGCCAGTCATGCCCAAGCACCACCTTGGCGTTTTTTGCCGCCGATCTGAGAATCTGTGTCGATTCGTCCACCATTTATTCCTTTGCTTCCATACCAAGGGCAGAGCGATAGACTTCCAAGGTTTGCCTGACGGTTCTGTCCCAAGTAAATTCAGCGGCTCGTTTCAGGCCCTTTTGCGTCATGGCGTCTCTGGTTTCTTTGCTTGAAAGAACCTTTTCTAAGGCGGCAACCAATGCGGGACCGTCACTTGGAGGCACAACTTCGGCGGCGCCTCCTGAAATTTCGCGTTGCGAGCCTCCGTCTGCACAAATTACAGGTGTGCCGCATTTCATGGCCTCGAGCATTGGCAGTCCAAAGCCTTCGTAGAGTGAGGGATTAACCAGTACGGTAGCTGTTTTGTAGGCGTCAAGAAGCTCATTGTCGCTGGCGTCATGTAAAAATGTCACATTCTCGGAGATGCCGCGGTTGTAAGCGTGTTGTCTTGCTTCTGGATAGCGAGCATCGTATGGACCTACAATCAAAAGGTGAAGTTTTTTATCGGATTTGTGAAAGACTTGGGCAAAAGCATCTACCAATTCAGGAACATTTTTATATGGATCAAGTCTGCCGACATAGAGGACGACTTTAGTATCAGACGGCGCACTCTCCGGCTCCTTTTCAGTGAATCGCTCCGATACTCCATCGTAGATCGTCTTTACCTTTTCACGCTGGTCGATAGAGAGGTTTAGAGAATTGCAAAGATCTTTTCTTGCAGATTCGCTTCCTGTAATTGTAGCCTTTGAAAAGCGTACGGCGTTGCGTAGACATGCCCTGTACAGCCAAAGCATACGGCTGGTCTTTGATCGTGGAGCATATTCCTTGAGGATAAGTGGAATAACATCATGGATGTTTGTCACACACACTCCGCAGCTCTTATCCTTAGGTCCGTTATTTGAAAAGATTGACATTGGTGAGCCAAACGCCAAATACGGAATCATAAAATTGGTCGAGTGGAAAAGGTCGCATCCGATTTTACGAAGCTTTGCGGGAAGAAGAAGTTGCCCCTTGGGAGAAAATATACCATAGGGAAGCAATTCAGCCGTAACCTTTGGATTGTTCTCAAATCCGCAGTCCGCAATAACATCCTTTCTGACCTTATCGTCCTTAAACAGCAAGTGCCATTTCCAGTCAGGCTCTGCCGCAGGCAGTCTTCTTATCAATTCTCGCGTATAAACGCCAATACCTGACGGAGTAGGGGTTATCCAGCGTGCGTCTATAACTATTGTAGGAGTTTCTTTCATAGCTATAGTCCTAAAGTTTTGAGATAAACATCATAAGTTTCCCGCGCCGTATCTTCCCAGCGGTAAGCCTTGGCTCTTTCGAAGCCTTTATTGCGGCATTCGGTCCGACGCTCTTGATCCGTAAGCATTCTGTCCAGTGCCGCCGCCCATCTGTCGGCGTTGAATTCGTCGACGATTTCTGCGGCATCTCCCAAAACCTCGGCAAGAGAGCCTCCGTTTGAGGATAGAACCGGTGTGCCACACTGCATGGCCTCAAGCGGAGGGAAGCCAAAGCCCTCGTAGAGAGAGGCTAAAGCAAAGAGCTCTGCACCGGAATAGAGGGCTGCAAGCTCGTTGTCTCCCAGACCGGTCAAGCAGTGAATCTTTTTAGCCTTTGAGGAGTTTTTAAATTTTTCAAGGATAGGCTCGTAGTTCCAGCCTGGATGGCCTACTATCACTAAATCAACATCCTCACTCATCCGCTCAAAGGCATCTACGAGAAAGGTATAGTTTTTGCGAGGCTCAAGTGTGCCTACAGAAATAATATAAGGGCGTTCCAAACTGTACTTTTTCCTCACAAGGGCTATCTGCTCAGTGGAAGGTGGAACCAAGGTTTGGTCTAAGCCAAGATAGATTGGAAAAACCTTACCTTTGGCCTTCGGGAAGTACTCGACCGTCTCATCGGCACTGAATTTAGAAATTGTGATAATGGCATCAGCGCGCTCGACCGTATTGCCGATTCTCGATGTCATGTATGCCAGATTTTTAGCTTCAGCGCATTCGGGATGGCGCATAAAGCTCATGTCAAAGATGGTCGCGACAGTCTTGGCCTTCGGCGAAATGGGGGGAATGATGAAGTTGGTAAAATGGTATAAATCGGCTTTGCCAGCCAACCAGTTGTAGTTGGGAGGAAGACCCTTTTGCCAAAACTTTTGAATAATCTTGCCGGGTGCGAGACGCCACGGACAAGCTTCAGCCCTTTTGTTGTCGGGCGCCTCGGCGTGTCTAGTGAAATCAAAGTAGAAAAGCCGTAAACAATCGTCACCAGCAAGATAATCAGGCAGGTAATGCGCCAAAAGGCGCGTGTACCTGCCTATTCCTGCTCTTTGTGCAACTGCTGGTTGATAATCTAGATTGATAACCATTTTGAATTAAGCGTCAGGCCAAAGCTGTGAGGCAAGCTCGCGTAGCTTGAACTTCTGAATTTTTTGGCTGGCTGTCATCGGGAAGGTGTCCATAAAGTGGACATACTTCGGGATTTTGAACCACGATATTCTGTCTTTACAGAATGCCGCGACATCAGCTTCGGTGATATTACTGCCGGGTTTGCGGATGATAAAAGCACCGGGCTGTTCGCCATACTTCTTTGACGGTACGCCAACAACCTGAACATCCTGCACGCCCTCAAGACCGGTAAGGAAGTCCTCGACCTCACGCGGTGAAATGTTTTCTCCGCCGCGAATAATAAGATCCTTGAGGCGAGAAGTAATGTAATAGTAGCCGTCAGCGTCCATATGACCGATATCGCCGGAGTGGAGCCACCCGTTCTTGTCGATACATTTGGCCGTATGTTCAGGCATATTGTAGTAGCCCTTCATCGTATTGTAGCCGCGGCAGCAGATTTCACCGTCTTCGCCTATGTCGCACAGGCGACCAGTCTCTGGCTCAATAATCGCAACCTCGATACCAGGGAGCGCCTGACCGATGGTTGTACACTTACGCTCAATCGATGTCTCAAAATAACGAGTCATCGTCATAACAGGACCGGCCTCAGTCAAGCCGTAGGGGTTGGTGACCTCAGCCATGTGCATCTCGTCTATGCATTGCTTCATGCGCTTAATTGGGCAGGTAGAGCCCGACATGATTCCCGTCCGCAATGTTGAGAAGTCAAACTTGTTAAACATCGGGTGATCAAGAATAGCAATGTACATCGTTGGTACGCCATAGACCGCTGTGCAGTGTTCCATCTGTACCGATGCCATAACATTGAGCGGGTCGTACTTTTCCAGAACGACCATCGTTGCGCCGTGGTTTACGCAAGACATTACTCCCAGTACGCATCCAAAGCAATGGAACAGGGGAACAGGAATGCAAACGCGGTCCCGAGCGGAGAAATTCTGGCAGGCGCCAATCCAAAAGCCGTCATTGCCGATGTTGTTATGGGTTAGCTGCACACCCTTGGGGAATCCAGTCGTTCCCGAAGTATACTGCATATTCACAACATCATTTGGATCGACTTCTGCCTGGCGTTTAAGATAGTCCGCCATGGAAGTCTCGACCGAAAGAGCCAAAACTTCGTTCAGAGAATACATTCCGCGGTGCTTTTCAGGACCGAGGAACATCACCCTGCGAAGATGGGGATAACGCTTGGATTTCAGCTCGCCGCGAGGCTGCTCCTGCAGCTCAGGAATTAACTTGTAGATAACCTCCACAAAGTCGCAATCGCGATACCCGTTTATTATAAAGATATTTTCGGTTTCCGATTGCCCCAGAGCAAAGTCAATCTCTGCTTCCTTGTAGTTGATATTCAAAGGAAGCAAAATTGCGCCAATCTTTGCCGTGGCAAACATCAAGGCAATCCAATGCGGGACATTCGTTGCCCAAAGGGCGACCTTTTCGCCATGCTGGACACCCATCGACATCAAACCGCGCGCAAGACGATCGACCTCCTCGCCAAATTCATACCATGTGAGGCGGTATTGACGGTCGGCATAGACAAGAGCGTCCTGAGGCCCGCAACGGGCAATCGTCTGGTCGAGTAACTGACCAAGAGTGTAATTGCGCGTAATCGGAAGATTGTTCCAAGGTTTGCCCGTCGAGACTGCCTGCTTAAATGGCGGTGCTATCGGTGCACTACCGTAAGGATCAGTCAATTTGAATTCACTCATTTGACGCCACCAATCAATTGTAAGGCATAAAGATAGCTGCGTAAATCTTTGCCGGCTTTCCACCTGCGGCTGCAACACGGTGCTTAACGACAGAGTTGTAGTAGGCAGAGTCGCCAGCCTTCAGAATCGTCTTTTCTTCACCGTATGAGAGCTCAACCTCGCCATCGATTACGACGATGAATTCTTCGCCCTCATGTGACGAAATGTTAGCCTGCGAATCACCGGCGATTTCAACATAGAACGGGTCGATATGGCGGTCAACCTTGCCCTGACCAAGAGGGAAGTAGTGGAAGCCTGCAGCGTTTGAGTCAATGTGTGATGTTTTGTCTTCCTTGCGGGATTCGGCACGGACGACAATCGGGTCAGGAGAGTACTGATCGTCCATAAAAGTGCCAAGTCTTTGACCTAGAGCGCGAGATAGTCGAACTAAAATACCAAGAGCTGGATATACTTCACCAGATTCAATTGCGCGGATGACGGAAGGGCTTACCCCCGATTTTTCCGCAAATGTTTCAACCGACATCTCAAGACGGTTGCGGTAAGAGGCGATTCTTTCGCCTAATTTGTTCTTTTCTTCTGACATAATTTACCTCTACTAGGTTCCTATAAATTATATCACCTATCTACTTTTCAAGTCAATTGCAGCGGCGAAATGTCGTCAATATCATAAGTCAGAGATTGAAACGCTTCCAGCTTGTGAACTTGAATAGGAAAAGATTGCGATAAGGAGCGTTTTGTGACAGTTTGCTACTGAAAAAATCGGTGTTATGACTGAAATTTAGAAATTTCTTGCATTTTTTGAGGGCTTTATGATAAAATTAATTATGATTTCGGGCTGGCTGGGCTTTCAAGGCTGACTGCCCCTACGGCGTAGAAATCAGGCAATCGCCGCGCGAGCGGCACTAATCAGGAATAAAACTATGCCTAAACAAAAAACAAAGAGAGCCGCGACAAAGCGGTTCAAAAAGTCGGCCACGGGCAAGATCTTGCGCACTTGCGGTGGAAAGGCTCACCTCAATGCTTGCAAGACTCGCAAGCGTAAACGCAATCTCCGTGGCATGCAGGTCGTTGCTGATGCTTTCCAGCCAACGATGCAGCGTCAACTCGCCACCTACAACCCCTAATAACCGAAACGGAGCCAATTAATGTCAAGGACAACAACCGCACCGGCTTCGCGTCGGCGTCACAAGAAAGTGCTTAAGCTTGCCAAGGGTTTTTATGGCAATCGTAGCAAGAACTATGTTCAGGCCTCATCTGCTGTCAAGCGCGCCATGGTTATGGCGACTGAGCACCGCAAGTTGAAGAAGCGTCAGTATCGTCAGCTTTGGATTGCTCGTGTCAACGCTGCAGCTCGTGAGAATGGTACAACATATAGCCGCCTCATCGAAGGTCTCGCAAAGGCTGGTGTTGCTATCAACCGCAAGATGCTTGCAGAGATTGCAATTCATGATGCCGAAGGCTTCAAGGCAATCGTTGCCAAGGCTGCCGACGCTCTTAAGTAGAGTTTAGCAGTCAAAGCAAAAGGACCACATCCTAGAGGGTGTGGTCTTTTTTTTGTCAAGTATAGCAGTCTGACACTTAAAGGTTGATTCCTTTCACTTCTGGGAGTTTTGGAGATTGGGAGTTTTGCCGCGTGAAAAAACTGTCAAACTCGCAAACTATCAAACTGATTCTACTTGCAAACTTTGCTTAAGCTATGGGAAGTTAGGTAATAGGTAATAGGTAATAATGAAGAATGAATAATTTT
>JAZUMF010000119.1:0-27055 GCA_045603485.1 Kiritimatiellia bacterium
CTCGAGTGTCTCCCATGCGCACAGCAAGTGGTTACCATGCACCTGCTGTTCCGTATCATACTCCAATCGTGACAGACTTTTCAACCCCGAATTTGTTCCTGCCTTCAGGAACACGCAATATATTACCAACAGAGATTTTTGGTGAGATTTTGTTCCGCACCATAATCTCATTTTGGGTGTGTAGAAAAATTAGAATGTTTATTATTAGGATATCGCGAATGTGAATCAAAAGGACTGTCCCCATAAAAAAATTAAATAACACTGCGTCATTTGCGACATCAAATGATGTCTTGTGTTTTGAACTTAAATTTGCGAATAACACAATTTTGTTGTAGAATAACATTGTTTACATTCCTACAACAACGAGAAGGAGTTACAATGAAAATCAATAAGCTTGCGTTGATTGCATTAGCCATAGCATCTAATCTTGCTTCCAATATTTTCGGTGCAGTCCTGTTTGTCACGCCGACGGGTGCAGGAAATAAAGATGGCTCAAGCTGGGAAAATGCAATTGACGGATATGAAAGACTTAATGGCATTATAGCGTCAGGAGATGTAATTTATTTTTCTGCGGGTCGATATGTAATTACGCAACAGTTGACGCTTACCGGCATAACCTCGCTTGAAATGAATGGTGGATTTGTCGCCTCCGAAGGAACTTCGCTTGTTAAATCGACAAATGAGCGCACCGTTATTGCCGTAAAGGAGAACCACCTTTCGCGCCACCTGCAAGCCTCGAATTCAAGCATTGTCTTAAATGACATTGAATTTACAAACGGCAGTATATGGAAAAGGAGCGATTACGGCATGTCGATGAATCTTTCTAAATGTCAAATTGCTATGACGAATTGCGCTTTTACAGCCAATGTTTTCACAAATTATGCATCAACCGCTTTTGGCAACAACTATGGCGGTGCTCTGTATGTAAATGGAGGCTCCCTTGATATTTACAAATCTCTCTTTAGAGATAACAAAATGTACACGACACCCGACAATAATGTTAGCCATGGCGGAGCCATCTATACGGCCAACGCTCAAGTTAAAATCACAGAAACCGATTTTATCAACAATTCAATATACAGCTCAATTTGGCCAGGCTATGGCGCAGCAATACAGATGGAAGGAGGAAACGGCTCAATTGAGAGGTGCAACTTCTTGACAAATTCGATTTCAGGCAATGGACATCGCGCAAACTATGCCTATGGTGCGTCAATATGCAGCTTTAACCAGCCAAGCCTTATCGTCAAGGACTCATACTTCTCTGGCAATACAGGCAAGGGACAACCAACGAGTGGCGGCTTGCTCTATGTGAAAGGCACAGAAGGAAAGACAGAAGCTCTTATATCTCGATGCATCTTTATCAACAACGGCTTCAACGATACCGTCAAAGATGCCCATTCGGGCTCAATCTGCCTTAATGGCGGCACCCTCAGGCTTGAAAACACATTGATAGCGGGTACAAAGCCAGCAAATTCAAAAGCCGTAAAGCGTTCTGTTGAAGTTCTTAACGGCAACCTTGAGATTACGAAATGCACAATTACGGATTCAAACGGAACAGGTGTTTACAGAGATGTAGTCTATGGACATGTTGCAATTACCGAATCTATCATCTATGGCAATGCAACCTCCGTTGCAAATGTAGACTCCGTAGAATACTGCTGCATTGAAGGCGGCTTTGACGGCATCGGCAACTTTGACACTGACCCCCTACTCTCCACCGACGGCTACTTCCATCCGCTCTCAAAGGCAGGTCACCTCCAAGGCTTCCTTGAAGGCTCCGATTGGGTTATCGATAACGAAAACTCGCCAACTATCGACACGGCAAACATTTTAAGCGACTGGTTCGACGAGCCGCAGCCCAACAATCTTCGCGCCAACATCGGGTATGACGCAAATACCTCAGCCGCGTCAAAATCGGCGGTAGGTGATTTTATCGGTGCCGAGCCACTGACTGTATACGCAATACCTGCAACGAATTTAACAGTCAATAGCGCCTGTATACGCGGCATATTAGCCTCTACGGGTGCAGATGACAATGCTGAAGTCTACCTGTGCTGGGACACTGATGAAGTTGGCACCGACGCAACGGAAAGCACCTGTAATGTGGTTGCATTGGGCAGTTTCAAAGACTGGGAACACATTACATATAGTCTTGGCAATCTGCAAAAAGGGCAAAAATACTACTATCGCCTTTTCGCGCGCAATGACAGCGAAGAAGCATTTTCAACTACTATGGAATCTTTCACCATTCCATCCGAGCCGATTTTAGAAAAAGTGTCACCGTCGCACATATCAAGATTCTCCGTAAATCTGAATGCCACGGTTATGACCTATGGCGGTGGGAACTGCACCATTACATTCTCATATTGGAAGAAAAATTCCCCCGCCGACATAAAGGAAGTTTCATACGAAAAAACTCCCTCAGATGATAAATCTTTACAGTTGCCGATATCTGGCCTAGCCGCAATTACCGAGTATTCATTCAAAGTCAGCATTTCAAATGTCGCGGACAGCCACGAATTGACCGGGGATTTCACAACACTCTCCACCGAAATTCCAATTAACAGGTATGTTTCGCCGAACGGTGCAGGAATCCAAGATGGCTCCAGTTGGGAAAATGCTTATCAGGGGCTTTTGCCTGCCATTGCAGAATGCAAATATGCTGGCGATACAATCTATATGCTTGGCGGCAGTTATGACGATTATAATCCAGATTATGTCAATTCGCACATTGTTATCTCCGATGCCAAAGGATTGACTATTAAAGGTGGATATGATGGCAATGGAGCACCAGGAAATATTGGCGCAACGCCATCTGTAATAGAATCAAATCCGAAAGCGCCATGGCGACTTATCAAAGCCACAAAATCAACACTTACCTTTGAAAATATTAAATTTTTTAATGGTAAATATCCTGTTTGTGAAGCGACGGGCGGCGCAGCTCTTTGGCTAGACGGCTGCAACACAATTATCACAAACTGCATCTTTGAAAAAAATCAAATCTATTTTCAAAGCGGTGAATCTACGCTCAATGGTGGAGCAATCTACGCATTTACCTCAGGCTCGCTGGATATTTACGATAGTGCTTTTAAAGATAATATGGCCAAAATTACAAGCAGCCAAGGCTCAGCCAAAGCTTTCGGCGGTGCCATATCAGCAAAAAACTGCAAACTCAATGTCATAAACTCTCTTTTCGACAACAATATCGCTAGTGTGCCTCATAATGTATCTGTTGGAGGTGCGATTTATGTCGATTCGGCTATTGCTAAAATATCAGACTGCCTATTTTACACAAACAGTGTTTTATCAAGCTATGGTCATTCCTCTGCAGCACACGCCTATGGCGGAGCATTAATGGCCTATAATACGCCGTCAATCAATGTAAGAGACTCTATCTTTTTGGGGAATTATGGCATCGGCAGATTTGGGCGCGGAGGAGTTGTCCATCTTATGGATAATGACGGATATGGCGTTATGACACAAGTATTTACAAGATGCGTCTTTGACTTTAACGGAACTAATAATGCAACGGTCCAAAACTCCAAGGCACAGCTTGGCAGCTTCCACCATGACAGCGGTCGTCTCTTTATGACAAACTGTCTGATATCACGCTCTGGCATAACTGGTGGTTTTGCTAGCGAGCATACGACATTTGGCAACCATGTCAAAACATGGAAAGACCCAATCGTTTCAGAAGCTGACCTCGTGAATATTACAGTTGCCGACTGCTCAGGCATCGGAATTTCACAGCCTGCGACAGGAACCGCAACGCTGAAAATACTTAACTCCATAGCATGGAACAACTCGCGGGGTGACATCAGCAATGCTACAACGGTTGCTTATTCCTGCTCATCGGAGAAAATTGACGGCGTCGGCAATATAACCGCAAATCCGCTTTTGTCAGAAGCCCCCTACTATCATCTGATTTCAAGGTCAATGTACATAACCAACGGCTGGTTTGGCGGCTCGTTTGTAAATCCCAGACAACGCGCGACAAGCCCCTGCGTTGATGCTGGCGACCCAGCCTTTGATGCTTCGCATGAGCCGCACCCAGCCAAACGAATCAACATGGGCGCGTATGGCGGTACTCCATGGACGGCTCCAACATGGTATAATAAAGGCTCAGTGCTAAGGATAGAGTAAGTCGCTCATCGGCGCGCATCCATTGAGGTCGATAAATATGAAGCTTGAAGCATTCAGCAAGTGCAGAGCCACACTTGAAAAGCAATATGAAAACGCAGTATTCCCCGCTGACAGCGGACTCAGCGAGGAAGAACTGCGTAAAGCCATTATCGACTTCAAAGAAAACAACCTAGATGCAAGTCGCCTGGAAGAGCGCACCTTCCTCATTGATTTAATCTTCAGGAATGCTCCAATCGCCCTCGAAAAAGACAATCCGTTTCCTGGCAAGCTTCAAACCTTCGGCATCCCCAAAGAAGATGTAAAGCATGGATACAAAGTCGCCGAAGAGCACTTCCCTGGCGCGTGCTTTTCAAAATGGGATTACGAGCTTGGAATTTTGTATCAGGTTGACCTTAGCCATATTGCGCCCGACTGGGAAGCAATCCTGAAAATGGGCATACCTGGGTTAATCGAGCGCGCACGCAAAAACAACACTCCATTTCACAATTCCGTAGTCATCGTCTTAGAAGCCCTAGCCTTCTATTGCCGTCGAATTGCTAAACTCAACGACAATCAAATCTACAACGAAATCGCTTGTCACGCGCCCAAAACACTCCACGAAGCCTTTGCCCTCGCCTATGTATTCCATGATGCAATTGAATATTGCAACCTTGAAGTCCGAACAATGGGCCACTTTGATAGACTCTTTATAGGGTTTTACAGAAACGACATAAAAGAAGGTCGACTGACTCGCGAATCCGCAAAAGAACTAATCAAATACTTTTGGATAGCCTTCTATGCAAAATATCAAGGCAGACGGTATGGCAAAAACTTCTGCTTTGGTCCCGACATAAACGAGCTTTCATATCTAGCCATGGAAGCCTACTATGAAATGAACATCGTAGATCCCAAACTCTCAATTCTTATGAGAGACGACATTCCCCAAGACTTCCTAGAATTATACGCCAAATGCATACGCGACGGAAGAACAGGAATTGTCACCCTCAACTACGATATAGTAGTCGAAGGAATGGTTCGCCACGGACGCACTCGCGAAGATGCCGAAAACTTCATCCCAATCGGCTGCTACGAACCCGCCGTCGCCGGCAAAGAAGTATCATGCTCAGGCGGCAACTATATTATACTACCGCAAGTGCTTCTTAAAATGCTCGACAAAGGACTTGACTATAAAACATTTGACGATTTGATGCTGGATTTAAAACAGCAATTCAGACAAACAATCAAAGTCCTGCAGGAAAAGCAATCCCTCTGCGACCTTGGCTGGAAGTACATCAACCCGCTTCCGATTCTTTCAGGCACCTTTGAATCCTGCATGCAAAACGACAGAGATATATCCGAAGCAGGCGCAAAATACAACACATCGGGAGTTGTAATTGCATATCTCGCAGATTTAGTTGATTCACTGGCAGCCATAAAAGACCTCGTATACGAAAAACGCATCTCGACACTCCAACGCTTCAGAGAAGCCATTGCCAAAAATTGGGAAGATGAAGAAGAACTCAGATTGAAGGTTCAGAGAGAATCTCCCAAATGGGGCAACAACGACCCGATGGCGGACGAAATCGCCGTAGAGATTGCGTCGTTCGTTTCCAATCAGCTTTGGACTCTCCCCAATGGCCGCGGAGGCACCTTCTATCCTTCACTCTTTGGTCAATTAGTCGTAGAAAAAGGCCGTTATATTGGCGCACTCCCCTCTGGCAGAAAAAAAGGCGAACCACTCTCAAAAAATGCCGACGCCGCCATAGGCATGGATAGGAATGGCGTCACAGCAATGATGAATTCCATCCTAAAAATAGATATGCGCAAATTCCCAAATGGAACCTGCACCGACATAATGCTCCATCCAAGCAGCGTAAACGGTCAAGACGGGATAAAGATTTTAACATCCATAATCCGCTCATTCATAAAGCAAGGTGGAACAGGCATTCAATTCAACATCTTCGATGCCCAAATATTAAGAGACGCACAGCTTCATCCAGAAAAATACGAAAACCTCCAAGTCCGAGTTTGTGGCTGGAATGTGCGCTTTATCGACCTTGAACCCGCCGCCCAAGAAACATTCATACGGGAAGCCGAAGCCGCTGCGTCATAATATTGCCAAACACCCCATTTTTTGGTAATATATCTGCCTAAGGGACAGGCCTCAGAGACAGTGCTATACAAAATTATTGCCAAACATCTTCTTTTTTGGTAATATTTTTGAACAAGGGACAGACCCAATCTCTACCACATTCACCACAAGGAGACAACAATGAGAAAACCGAGAGTCAAGAATATAGGCGAAAGCTACTACCATATAGTAAGCAGATGTATCTTCAGTCAGTTTTTGCTGGGGGATACAGATAAAGATATGTTCGTCAAGATGATGCGTACAATAGCATATTTCAGCGGAATAGATATACTCAACTATTGCGTAATGGACAACCACTTTCATCTCCTGGTTCATGTACCAGAGCCATCAAAGCCTACAGAAGCCTTACTTCTAAAACGCATATCAGCACTCTACGGTACACTCCACGCAGCAGACCTTAAGAGCCGCTGGCATGAACTAAAGAAACACAACCGCATTGATATCGTAGAAGAAGAGCAGGGAGCCTTCATTCGCCGTATGGGCGATATAACCCCCTTTATGCAATGCCTAAAGCAACGCTACTCAGCCTGGTACCGCGCAAGACACGACTACAAGCAAGGCACAATGTGGGAAGGCCGCTTCCGCAGCACACTAGTAGAAGGCACCTCAGAAACCCTCTCCTCAATCTCAGCCTACATCGACCTAAATCCCGTTCGCGCAGGCATAGTAGATGACCCCAAAGACTACAACTGGGCAGGCTTTGCCAATGCGCTGAAAGGTGATAGCAAATCAATGGAAGGCATAGCAAAGATGTATGACAAAACAGCTAGTGACACATCCTTTGCAGATTTGGCGAAAGAATATCGTCTAAAGCTCTATGTACGCGGCTCCGATGCAATAGAGCCAGAAAAGGTACAAGAAGTAATCGATGAAAAAGGCGAGTTACCGTTATCGGTAATACTTCGTTGCAAAATACGCCACTTCACCCATGGAGCCATCATAGGCTCAAAAGACTTCGTCAACGAAGAGTTTGAAAAGCATCGCACCCTCTTTAATCCAAAGCGAAAAACAGGCGCAAGAGGCATAGGCTTATGCAAAGACTGGAATGGCCTAAGACTTTGCTCTGCAAGAGACCTCAAAAAGTCGCCGATAACCTTCAAGGCTTAAAGAAAACCCCCGAAAATTGCTAATCTTACCAATCTCAATGTCGCCATTTCTCTTGGCGACATAGGTGGCTTTTGTCTCAATATGTGCAATAACGGACTAAACATGGCGATTTCAGCGAAAAACAACACTCCCAATACGCAACTTTGGGTAATTTAGACAGCAAAAATAGAGGCGAGTAAAACAAATGTTGCATTGGCATAGCATCGGGCCTGTCCCTAAAGTGGAAAATGTAATAAAAAGAGATGTGTGGACTGTCCCTTATGCGGAAAATGTAATAAAAGAAACGGTGGTGAGATGTAAGGACTGTCCCTTGATTGGGTATGTGAGCAAATTTGTGATAGTGGCTTGTGCTGGGTCTGTCCCTCAAGCGGGAATGCGGCGTTTTTTGAGTTAAATGCTATTTGAAAAAGTTTCCTTTTTTCTCAATTTTTTAGGGGCTTTTTGAAGTAAAGGTTGAAGTCTAAAGCTAAGAGCCTTAAAACTTACCAAGAAAAATACTCTATAAAAGTTTTTGTTCGCACATCGCTGGTGGACTTTTGGAGAGAAACCTAACTTGTCAATCTACCGCTCTATGCGATAGGTTAAATTACAAAATAGCCGTTTTGTAAAGCCTCGGGATGACCGAGGCTTTTTTTATCTTAAGATCGGCGTTAGGCTTGTGCCGTATCATCTTCTGTCTTGGGGTCAAGCCAGACGCGAAGTTGATTTAGTGTGTCAAACTTGTTGCCGGCTGAGGCATAGTCTACAAGACGGCTTTCATCAGAGAGTTTGATGATGCTGCGGAATGCGCCTGGCATTTCGTAGGTTGTGGGCTCCCATTTGGCGTCAACGGGGATGGGCATATTGACATTGCCGAGGAATGAATCGCGGCTGTATACGATTGGTCCTTTGACGAAGGCGACATAGTTTGAACCATCGGGTGCGTGCTCAATATGTGCCGTATAGTCAAGCTCCAGCTCGATTACATCACCGTTTTTCCATTCGCGGTTGAGCTCTGCGTAGGTTGCTGGTGTGACGGCGACCGCTTCGCCATTGATTCGGCAAATTGTATTTTTGCTCCAGCCAGGAATGCGCAATGCAAGGTTGAAGGTGCGTGGATTATCAAGCGAGAGTGTGAGTTTTGTTTCTCCGCCGTACGGATACCCGCCAGTAATTTCAACTGTGCCGCCACCTGGAATTTTAATTGAGGCTTGCTCGTAGAGGTTGATGCAAAGGGTGCCATCGTCATCTGCCATTGCGGCGAAGCGGGCTGCAGTTGTAATGCCTTCAGGGCCTTGTGCCAGACAGCAGTCGTAGTCTCCGTAACCACGGATTTGGTACGCGCCTGTTTTGCGCCAGCCTGCACCTGCAAGCGGGGTCGGGTTGCGGTGTGAGTAGCCTGCGCCTTCGGGGGTCATTGAGCCTAGCATTCCGTTGTAGAGCGCAATTTCAATTAGGTCTGCCATTGAGGCTTCACGGATTTCACGAAGGAGATTTAAGACAAAGCGAATCCATGTTACAGTGACGCAGGTTTCACCGAGTGCGCCGACATCTTCAAGGCTTGTCTGCTTGAGTTTGCCTTGATTCCAAAATTCACCCATTCCATCACGCAGGCCGCCGACACCTGTGATGAAGATTTCCTGCTCGAGTGTTTCACGGTAGTGGCGATATGCCGTTTTGAGCAGCTTTTCATCACCTGTTTCGCGGTAGAGCTCAATCATGCCTTCAACGCAGGACATCATTTCGTATGCCTTGCCGGTGAGGATTTGGTATGGTGGCAAGCCGCTTTCAATCGCATCAAAAACGGGCTTTGCCCCGTTGGGGTCTTCATAGAGAAACTTTGCAAAGTCGAGGTAGCGTTTTTCGCCTGTGAGACGATAGATTTTGATTACCGCTCCAAGGATTGACGCCGAGCTTAGGCCTTGGTGTGTGCCGTACTGGTAGAGTGGCTTGCCGGAGCAGGGTTGAACTTGGCTCATAAGGTGGTCAAGGCTTCTGGCGAGAGCGGTACGAATAGCGGGCGAGTGATTCATTGATTCGCAATATCGTACGAGTCCTAGCATTGCATATTTGCGATTCCAGATGTCGAGTCCGTCCGGCTGGTCTTTTGCGACGACTGATGATATGCAGCCATCGGCATCCTGAGTTGAGAGGAGATCAATGACTGTATTGTCAATGATCGTCTTTAATTCGTCATTTGGATTTGCTTCCCATGCGCGAATTGCAGAGCGTACCGTTTTGCCCCAGAATTCGCCGCGCCAGTTCCAGCCGTTTTTTTCATCGAGGTGATAACGGTATGCGTCAACGGCGAGCTTGTAGTCGGCTCGCATTAGGCGGTTGCGCGTTGTGAGATTGATTGCTTCGCCGAGAGTGCCTTTCAGCGAGACGGAGCCAGGGGGAAGATGCTTGAGTGGTTTCATGATAGATCCTTTATTTAACCTTTGAGTTTGGTGGAACGGATGATGTGACCCAGACGCTTGCGCCGATTATTGAGCCTTTGCCGATGACGGTCTCTCCACCAAGAACTGTCGCTCCGGCGTAAATAACGACATCGTCTTCGACATCGGGATGGCGTTTAAGCCCCTTTACGAGTGTTCCATCGGGATTTTTGGCGAATGAGCGGGCGCCAAGCGTCACGCCTTGATAGAGTTTGACATGGCGGCCGATTGTGCAGGTTTCGCCTATGACTACGCCTGTTCCGTGGTCAATGAAGAAGCCCGGTCCGATTGTTGCGCCGGGGTGAATGTCGATTCCCGTTTTGGAATGGGCATATTCACTCATAACGCGCGGAATTATCGGTACTCCCGCCTTTTCAAGCTCATGTGCAACACGATGGACTGTAATGGCAAAAAAGCCGGGATAACTCATTACAATTTCCATCGTTGATTTTGCCGCAGGGTCGCCTTCGTAGGCTGCAAGTAAATCCTCTTCGAGGGTTTTTCTGACAGCGGTTAGGTTGTCGAGAAGCTTCCCGACTGCCTCCCTGGCCTTTGCCTTGCAGTCACCGCAACAGTTGCATGAGGGCTTGTTGCACTCATAGTATGAGATGGCACGCGCCGCCTGGTCTGCAAGCTGAAGGGCGGCTTTGGTTATGCGCATCTCGGTTTCAATATGGCTGTTATCGGAATCGTTGATGGGAGATGCCTCGTGACAGCCAGGGAAGAGTATGGAGATGAACATCTCCAAGGTATCTATGATAGCCTTTTGTCCTGGTAGGTTTATTGATCTTACCGTATTGCAGACAGGGCAGTTGACGCACGGCGTGAGTTCCTTCGCAAGGTTGGTAATGCGGCTTTTTATCCAGTCTTCCATGGCAGTGTCTTTCGTTATGGTTGCTCTTTACGCTCAATCTTTATGATTACATGCTCGGCGCCGAGATTTGTCTTGCCCATTGAAATTAGGAAGCGTCCAAGCGGAGATGTTGCAGTCGGTACGACTGACTTTACGACCATGCCATTGTTTTTGCATAATTCGATAAAGTCGCGGAGAGTAAAGAGGTGAATGTTAGGAGTGTTGTACCATTCCAGAGGAAGGTGGTCGTCAACCGGCATTCGTCCTCTAAAGAAGAGCTGAGCGCGTGTTGTTATGTATCCGAAATTCGGGAATGTCACAACGAGGCTCTTTGCGATACGAAGACATTCCTGCAAGACGCGCAAGGGATTACGCATTACCTGCAAGGTTTCGCTTAAGATTACTGTATCAAAGGAGTTGTCGGGGACAAGGTAGAAGTCTTCGGAGTTGGTTGTTCCGGAGCCAGAGCGCATATCGTCTAAGATGACATTGTTTCCACGCCCCAAAGCTTCAAGTAGCGGCGCGTAGTCAATGTCAATGCCTATGCCGTTGACTTGTTTTTCTTCGCGTAATCGGCGCAATAGTCTACCTCTGGCGCATCCGATGTCGAGGACGCGTGAGCCGGGCTCAATCATATTGGTGATCGCGGCATAGGTGTTTTCGTGCGTCGGATTAAGCTCGTCGGCAGGAAGTGTTTTTGGGCGACCGTTGGCAAGGAATGTGTTGATTACCGGGTGAAGCTGGTCGATGTGGGTCAAGAATGCATCGTGTCCTGCAGGAGCCTCAAGGTTGAAGAATGAAACAGGCTTGCCAAGTTCAAGTAGGGTTTTAGCCATTGTCTCAGACTGCTCTGGTGTAAAGAGCCAATCTCCGGAGAGGGAGGCTATAAGCATATTTGCAGTGATGCGTGAAAAAGCCTGCTTCAAAGAAGAGTGGCGCTCAGCAAGGTCAAACTCATCCATTGCACGGGTAATATGCAGGTAGGAGTTGGCATCAAAGCGGCGGACAAAGGTCTGTGCCTGATGGTCAAGGTAACTTTCAATCTGGAATGTGGTTCTGAAGTCCCTACGCGCACGCTCCAGAAATTCTTCTCCTGCGGCAAGCCATTCGGGACGCCGTTCACGGCTGAATTTGTCGGCCATCAGGTCGGCAGAGAGATAGGTGATATGGGCGATTCGCCTTGCCTGCGCCAGACCCGTATCAGGGGACGAGTCAGAGTCATAGTAGTCGCCCTGTTGCCATGAAGGGTCGCGGGTAATTGCACGCCTGCCAATAATGTCAAAGGCAAGAGCTTGTGTGCTGAGAGCATGGGACGAGGCTATGACAATCGCATTTTCAAGGCTGTCGGGATATTCGACAGCCCAATCCAAAACGAGCATTCCGCCAAAGCTGCCGCCGACGACGGCGAAGATTTTTTCAAAGCCAAGTTGTTTAAGAAGCAGTCGATTTACTCGGACTAAATCGTGTATTGTGATTGCGGGGAAGTCAGAGCCGTAGCTTTTTCCCGTTGCTGGGTTTATTGACCTTGGCCCCGTTGTTCCGCGGCAGCCTCCCAAAATATTGGCGCAAATAGCGCAGTACTTATCGGTGTCAATGCCACGGCCGGAACCGACCATGCCTTCCCACCAGCCATCAGGCTCCTCGGAATCGGGCCTTATGCCTGCAACATGGGCATCTCCTGTCAACGCATGGCAGATAAATACAATATTGTCTTTCTTCTCGTTAGGGGTGCCGCACATTTCATAGGCGACGGTAATCTCAGGAAGAATGCCGCCGCCTTCCAGCCTGAATCCCTCTTTGGGAAGTTCCAATGCCAAGGTTTTTGGTTCGACGACACCAACGGTTTTTCCTATGTAAACTCGTTTTTTCGCCATATAAAAATCCCTCTTGATACAAAGCAAAATCAATCCGGTATAAAGAGGATTTGACCTACGCGGATAACATCCCCTTTAAGCTTATTTGCTTCAATAATCTTCTTCATCGATACGCCGTATGCCTTCGCAATCTCCGAAAGCGTCTGCCCGGCCTCAACCTTGTGTTCATAGCCGCTAAGCGAGCTTGTGCGGGCTTGTGAAGAAGTCTGTGACGAGGCAGAGCGTTTTTGCATCTCTTTAATCAGATTCTGGACATTGCCGACAATCTCAGAGCGAAGACGCTCATGTTCGCTTTTGGCAAGAGCAAGCTCGTCGCGAAGAGCTTTGTTTTCAGCGCGAAGAATCTCCAAATCGGCTTGCGAAGCCCATGTGGTATTGCGAGTTGTCGCTTCAACGCGCTCCAAACGCAAATCCATCTGCGCCACTTGGGATTCAAGAGATTGCGCCGCGGCACGGGCAGACTGAGCATCTTGCCTAAGCTGCTGCTGTTCCATCTGCTGACGAAGTACAGCCTCCTGACGGGCGGAGCGACTTCCTCCATAACCGCCGCCTCCGTAAATAGTTTCGCAACCGCACATTAAAATTGTCGATATGGTGCCAATTGAAAAAAGAATTGTAAGTTTATCTATCAACATAAAGAACTCCTCCCACAAGTATTAAATAAACCGCTTTTCCAGAAACAAAAGCTACTATATAAAAGCGTAAAAACCAATTTAATAGTCTATCCCAATGGCACAAAGATGTCAAATTTCTTGACTCTAAAATAATGCGTGAAAAAATAGTTGTTTCTTTTAGAAGATTTTGAGATAATAATTTAGATTTCGGTATCGGTTTTTCGATTGTCGTGCTTTACGGAGATACGCTACCGCAAAAGGCATGGTGTACATGCCACGGAAACATACGCTAAGCGCCGCAGTGTTGTTTTCTCAAATATCCATCGCAAGCGCATAGCACGACATGACAAAGAGGGCAAAAGCAAGACATGGATATCTATGTCGGCAATCTAGCGTACAAGACCACCGATGATAGTCTTCGTTCGCTATTCGCACAATATGGCGAGGTTACTTCAGCTCGCGTAGTAACTGACCGCATTTCAGGACGCTCAAAGGGCTTTGGCTTTGTTGAGATGCCCGATGAGGCTTCAGCTCAGGCCGCAATTGATGCAATCAATGGCAATGATTTTGAAGGTCGTCCCCTTCGTGTAAACAAGTCCCAGCCCAAGCCTCGCGAAGAGCGTCCCCGTGGCGGCTTCCGCCGTCGTGAAGGCGGCAATCGCGACCGTGGCGGCTTCAACCGTGAAGGCGGTAACCGCGATCGTGGCGGCTTCCGTGCTCCCAAACGCGACGATGGAGACCGCTGGTAGTCAGCGATTCTCCACAGGACAGCTGCTTTAGCGGCTGTCTTTTCTTTTTCTTTTTTTTGTTAGTTTGTTCCGCTAAATGCGGTTTTGTTTCATAAAGTCTAGAAAGGATAGACAAGATATGGCGTGCGCCAAAAAAGTCAAAAAGGTAAAGAAGGTTGGTATTCTTACAGCAGGTGGTCTCGCTCCTTGCTTGAGCTCCGCTATCGGATGCCTCATCCATGAATACACCAAGGCAGACCCCTCAATTAAGATTATCTGCTATGTTAACGGTTATGCAGGTCTTCTCAAGGGCGAATCAATCACGGTAGACAAGAAGGTTCGCGATCACGCTCTTGATCTTTTGAAATTCGGTGGCAGTGCAATCGGCAACTCTCGTGTCAAGCTCACCAATGTCAAGGACTGCGTCAAGCGCGGTCTTGTCAAGGAAGGCGAGGATCCTCAGAAGGTTGCCGCCGACCAGCTCGTCAAGGACGGGGTTGATGTTCTTCACACCATCGGCGGTGATGATACCAACACTGCAGCTGCAGACCTCGCGGCATTCTTGAAGACCAACAACTACGACCTCACCGTCGTCGGTCTTCCAAAGACAATTGACAACGATGTCTATCCAATTCGCCAGTCTCTCGGTGCGTGGACTGCAGCTGAAAACGGTGCTGCATATTTCGCCAATGTTGTCTCCGAGCACAGCGCAAATCCCCGTATGCTCATCGTTCACGAGGTTATGGGTCGTAACTGCGGCTGGCTCACCGGAGCTACGGCAATTGCCTACCGCCGCCTCCTTGCCAAGATGCCATTCGTTCCTGGTCTTGGCTTGACGATGGAGAAGCGCGATGTTCATGCCGTCTATGTTCCCGAGATGGCATTTAATGCTAAGAAAGAGGCCGCTCGTCTTCGCAAGATTATGGATCGTGAAGGCAATGTCAACATCTTCGTATCAGAAGGTGCTTGCGTTCCTACTATCATCAAGGAGATGGAAGCTCGCGGCGAAGAAGTTCCTCGTGACGCCTTTGGCCATCCAAAACTCGACAAGGTTAATGTCGGTGCATGGTTCGCCAAGCAGTTCAGCGAAATGCTCGGCGCAGAAAAGACCCTCGTTCAGAAGAGCGGTTACTACAGCCGCGCGGCTGCTCCTATTGCCAAGGATATCGCTCTTATCAAGAAGTGCGCTGCCAAGGCGGTCAAGTGCGCTATCGCTCGCGAGGGCGGCGTAATTGGCGAGGATGAGAATCGCAATGGCGTCTTGCGCGCTTGCGAATTCGAGCGCATCAAGGGCGGCAAGCCATTTGATGTCAAGGCTCCCGAGTTCGTAGCTCTTCTCAAGGCAATCGGTCAGATTTCCAAGTAATCTCTTGACCTATATAACGGAAAAGGCGGCGCCAATAGGCCCTCCCTTTTTTTATGAGAATATCAAAGCAAGAGGGAATTTTATCCCTAATTTGGAGTTTAACAGCAGGGCAGTATGGCAGTTGCCAAGCTTTGCGAGTTTTGACCAAGTCTGTTGCCATTATTTACAAAATCCTAGGGTACAGCCTTAATCACAGAATCTACCCAATCCTCTGGCGGAATCCGTGCGGCAGGGTGGGGTGCCCATATAAGCCGCTTGCCACGCCAGGAGTGGATGTCAACAACAGATTTGCCTTGTTTTACAGTTCGCTTCGGGTTTGATAGGTCAAGTTCCATATCGCCATTTAGCACTTGGAGGGTGTCTGTGCCGCAGACGATGATTACATCGGGGTCGTATAGGTCAATTTGCTTGAAGAGGATATCCTTCCAGTCACCGGCGACCTTTTTGAGCCAGGCTGTCGAAGTTGTGGTTTGCCCGGGCATTTTGCCGATATTGCAGTAGGCGACGCGTCGGAGCGCACTTTCGTACATTTCGGGCTTGTCCGTGATCCATGGCAGTTTTGAATATGAATCCATGCCGTTTAGAATCGCATAGCTTGCGTAGGTTACATTGCGAAGTGCCGCATTTGCATTCACGCTCTCAGCAAGCGTCTTTTCTGGTGCGACATCCTTGAACATCGTCCAGCCACCGCCCTGCGGTTTTCCGTCGGCATCGAAGTCATCGTATGGCTCCTTCAAAATCCACATGACCTTCGGACTTGTAGAAAGATAACCCTCCGCATCCACTACGCCATCATAGATTGGCTCAACCTTCTTTGGGTCATGGCCAAGTTCAATCGCGCGTGCTTGAATTTGCGCATGCAATGCGGTCTGCGCCGCTAGAAGTGCTATTGTTGTCATTTTTTATTTCAATTTTTTCCGGTGATGTTGTTGGAGACTCTTTTATTAAAGTATCCGCTCTTCCCGCAAATAGACCTCTTCAGGCTTGGCATTCTTTGAGAACGGCCAACGCCCGAGATGTCGCCTTTTATTCGGCGTAGAGGAAGTGCATCCTATCTGCTGAACGAGAGGTTGTAGGAGCGAGTAGTTCCGGCCTTGTCACCTTTTCCAAATAAATTATTTCCAGATAAAGTCATGTGCCACACATCTCCACCGCTTATGTAGAGAGTGATGGCTTTCCCCGAACGAAATCCCGAAACTGAACGATGGTCATTGGGCCATTTTAAAGATCCTGAAATTGATCCGTTGTAGTCTGAAAGGTTAAGTGTTGTGCTTACCTGAGAAGAGGCGGATATTCCATGCCAAACGCCGGCAATTGAAGTTGATTGTGTTGTGCCGCTATCGGTATTGATGTAGACGGTGTCATCCGACTCGCACCCAACGAATAATGTCGTAATGGTTGCAAAAATTATGCACAAAGCAATTTTTTTCATTAAGTGTAATCCCTTCCTTTTGGTTTTGAGTTGCATCTTTTAAGGTAACTCTTATATTATTCTTTCCACATCTCTTAAATCTTATGTATGTTTTTACAAGTGTATACATATTTTATGAGCGTTTTCTGGCGGCGTTAGGTGTCGTCCATCCGCCGCCATCGGGGTTATGTCGGGATTATCTTGCTATTGCTACATCTAATACTCCAGCGGAATAGGGCGCGATGTCATATGGATTATAAATGAAGTGCCAGCAACCATCGTCTTTAAGGCAGAAGTTGTTTGTGAGGAGCTGTGCATCTGTAACAAATGAAAAGAGTTGCTGTTCTTTTTTGGCAAGTATTTCATTGGCTTTTTGGCGTAGCTCTTTTGCAAGCTCGTTCTGCTGGTCTTTGGATAATAAGTCATCAAGCGTGATTTTTTTCTGACCATCAAATGCTTGATAAATCATTAAATATATCCTAGAATATATACTATATAAAGGTGAAGTATGCTTATTGATACGAAAAACATTTTTAAGATGAGTGAGGCAAATCAGAATTTCTCATCTGTCGCGAGGCATGCGAGGATGTATGGCAGCGCAGTTATCTTTAAGGACTCGCGTCCTGAGTTCGTCCTTACTCCTGTTGAGGACTACTTTGAGATTTCTGACGATGAAAAAATCGATATTTGTGCACGGCGGATCTTACAGCGGTTTAAGCCTGCCTTTGAGGAGCTTGCGAAATGATTCGGTTTTCGCAGGAAAAGGTACTACTTCTCCATCAATTACTTGCAGAGGAGACTGGAGGCTCTGTGGGTGTCCGAGACCAAGCTATGCTTGATTCAGCTTTAGAATCGGCATTTGCTGGTTTTGGCGATAAAGAGTTCTATCCTACTAAGGAGGAGAAGGCCGCGCGTTTGGGATTTGCTTTAGTAAGCAATCATGCATTTCTTGATGGCAATAAGCGAATTGGAATGTATGTTATGCTGACATTCCTTGAAGTTAACGGCATTCGCTTGAACTGCACAAATGATGAAATCGTGGCAATAGCGTTAGGTATTGCATCTGGCAGAATGGGTTATGACGATATGTTATCCTGGATTAGGGAACATAAGGCATAACCCTTTGTTAATTGGCCTACTGTCTCTTGCTTACGAAGCGGGCGAATCGTTTCATGGCTTCGCGAAGTTGTTCAATGTCTGTTGCGTAGGAGCATCGGACAAAGCCTTCACCTGAAGCCCCGAATGCTGTACCCGGCACGCAAGCGACATTTTCTTCATCGAGGAGCGCCATTGCAAAGTCGTAGGATTTTAAGCCTGTTGATGAGATGTCGGGGAATGCGTAGAATGCACCCTCCGGCTTGAAGCACTTGATGCCCATCTCTTTAAATGCGGAGGAGAGGAGGTTGCGTCTATCGCGATATGAGTCTCTCATCATTGCGACATCGTCCCATCCATTGTCTAACGCTTCAATTGCGGCCTGTTGGCTCAATACCGGAGCGCACATGATTGAGTACTGGTGTATCTTCATCATGGCATCGAGAAGGATGTCTGGAGCGCAGATGAAGCCTAACCTGAAGCCTGTCATCGCCCATGCCTTGGAGAAGCCGCCTAGAAAGATTGCTCTGTCGCGGATTGATGGCTGGGTCATAACAGATACGCGTTTGACATCGTATGTGAGCTCGGAATAGACTTCGTCGGAGATGAGAAGTATATCATGCTCTTCTACGAAATCGGCAATCATTTTTGCACCTTCTTCGTCAATTACCGCACCAGTGGGATTGCAGGGGAAGTTGATGAGGAGTGCTTTTGTCTTTGGCGTTACTGCCGCTTCAAGGGCTTCGCGCGTGAGTCTGAAGTTGTCCTTGGCGTATGTGGGAACCGGTATGGGAACGCCGCCGGCGAGTTTAATTACAGCGGGGTATGCGACGAAGCAGGGTTCGTGGTAGATGATTTCATCTCCGGGCTCTATGATCGCGCGCATTACACCGTCAAGGGCTTCCGAGACGCCTACTGTCACCATGACTTCGGTACGCCAATTGTAGTTTAGCCCTGGGTAAGACTGTTTTATGTAGGAGCATATTGAGCGGCGAAGTTCAGCGAGACCTAAATTGGAGGTGTAGTGGGTTGCGCCACGCTCAATTGCACTTATTGCCCGCTCTCGTATGTGCCAAGGTGTGACGAAGTCTGGTTCGCCGATACCTAGGCTTATAACATCGTCGCGTGTAGCTACAATTTCAAAGAAATCGCGAATGCCTGACTTCGGTAGATCGCGGACTACGGGGGAGAGGCGATCACGGAGTGACTTTGAGGCGGTCGTCATCGTCTAGGGTCTCCATTAGGACGCCTTGGTCCTTGTAGGTCTTGAGCATAAAGTGTGTAGCAGTCGAGAGGACGCCTTCCATTGTCGCTAGTTTTGAGCTTACAAACTGTGCTACGGACTGGAGGTTGCGTCCTTTCACAAAGAGGAGTAAATCATAGCCGCCTGACATGAGAAACATCGACTCTACCTCGGGGAATCTTCCAATACGGTTGGCAATTTTGTCAAAGCCTCCGTCTTGTGTAGGTCGAATATGCAGCTCAATCACTGCGCGCACTAAATTTTCTTCAACGAGGTCGGGGTTGATCAGTGCTTGGTAGCCACGGATAACTCCTGCTTTTTCATACTGTGCGATACGAGCGGTAATGCTTTCTGTATCTTCCCCAAGCATTTTTGCGAGTTCTTCCGGCGCGCGTCGCGCATCGTCATGCAGTAGATTTAGGAGTCTGTCCATGGTCGTTCTCTTTGGCTGTTTTTGTTTAGGCATGGGCGGGCAAGGGTTGCCTTGCCCGCCTGAATTTATGAACTACTTTTTCTTGTAGGCTTCTGGCTCACGAGAGAAGATTTCGTTTATGATCTTCATGTCGAACTTTGTTGTACGGTCGTAGTTGTAGACACCGTTTTGCTCTTGTTCAACATCGGTGAGCTGTGTATAGCAGTAGCCTGAGAGGTTGCCAACCTTCATCATTACATCAACCTCATCTGAGAGGAGCTTGTAGAACGCCTCGAGATTGGGGATGTCTGAGCCGTAGCCCCAGGTGTTGTCTGCGTAAGCCTTGCGGTCTTCTGGAATCCACTTCAGACCGCCGAATTCATCGTTGATGTAGGGCTGGCCTGTGTATGGACATTGACGCTTCCAGGCCTCTGGGTGGCCGGTCCAAGCCTTGCCGGGACCTTGGTCGAGCTCGACGAGGGTGTCTGGGCGACCATAGTGGTGAACTGTCCAGAGGTCGGTGACGGCGTGGACATAACCGCTAGCGTCATTTACCGGGCGGGTTGGGTCGACTGACTTGGTAAGATTGTAGGCATCGATTTGTGTGCGATGGTGCTGGTAGACATCCATTACGCGGCCGGTTTCATTGAATGGGCTCCATGCGATGATGGAGGGGTGATTGCGGTCACGAAGAAGGATCTCATTCCACTCGGAGAGGAAGTTGCGAGCGCCAATCGGATCGTTGACATCGCAGCCCCAGCTTGAGGATTCGCCCCAAGTGAGGTATCCGAGCTTGTCTGCCCAATAGTGGAAGCGTTCTTCAAAGACCTTTTGATGGAGACGAGCGCCGTTGAAGCCTGCTGCCATTGATAGCTCAATGTCTGCCTTTAGCGCCTCTTCGGTGGGAGCGGTCCAGATGCCATCTGGGTAGAAGCCCTGATCGAGGACGAGACGCTGATAGATTGGCTCATTGTTGAGGAATACCTTGTCGCCTTCAATATGTACTTTACGAAGTCCGGCATAGCTCTTTACGCTATCGATGACCGCGCCTTCGCTATCGATCACTTCAAGTGTAAGGTCATACAGGAATGGCGATGCGGGCGACCAAGGCTTGGGGTTTGCAATGTCAAGAATTACGGGAACTCCGTCAAGCGCGGGAGCTTCTGCCTTTGCTACAACTTCAGTGCCGTCAAGGAGAACTGCACGGAGGCGCATTCCTGCTTTAACGGCGTAGAATGCGGGTGTGATGATAAAGCGGCTTGCATCAAGGTCCGGGACAATTTGGCAACGGCTTAAGCCTGTTTGAGCAACAGCCTCTAACCATACGGTTTGCCAAATGCCGGTTGTGCGGGTGTAGTGGCAGGCGCGAGACTTGTAGTCTGGGCACTGTTTGCCGCCTGGCTGATTTGCGCCGCGGGTTTGGTCATGGACGCGAACAACTAGGTCGTGGGTCGAGCCGGGCTTTACAAAGCGTGTGATGTCATACTCAAACGAGGATGTGCCGCCAAAGTGTGTGCCGACCGACGCTCCGTCAATGTAGATTTCACTCTCGTAGTCTACGGCACCAAAGTGGAGGATGGTACGGCGATTTTCCCATTCTGCAGGAATGGTAATCGCGCGATGATACCACATATCAGAGATAAAATCCGTGTAGCCGACACCTGAGAGTTTGCTTTCAGGGCAGAACGGAACGATGATTTTACGCTCAAAGCCCTTTGAAAGGAAGAGCTTGCGTCCATCGTTTCTGCCAGATGCGCCAAAGTCAAATTCAAAAGTCCATTCACCGTTGAGATTTATCCAATCGGTGCGCTCAAATTGAGGCCTGGGGTGTTCAGGGCGTGGAATGTTGCATGTTGCCATGTAGTTGTCCTTTTTTTGTTTTTAGTGAAAGGTGGTTAATTGAGCGAAGCGTTAACCGAGTTCGGCGCTACGGCGCGCTGCCGCTGAAAGTGTCTTTGAAATGGCTTGAACCATTTCCGAGTTTGCTAAAACCTTCATTCCCGCCTCAGTCGTTCCTCCAGGTGAGGATACCGCATTTATAAAGGCAGGGAAGGGTTGATGGCTTTCAATGAGATATTTTGCCGTGCCGAGCATAGTCTGCAAGGCAAGCGTTGATGCGGCCTCTTGGCTTAGCCCTAATGCCTCTCCGCCATCTGCCATCGCTTTGATTATGTACGCTAAAAAGGCAGGCCCCGAACCGCTGAGCGCCGTCACGGCGTCAAAGTGCTTTTCTTCGAGACGAAGTGTCTTGCCGCATTTCGAAAGAATTGCTTCGGCTGCGGCAATATCGTTTGCGGTCGCCTCGTCATCTGCCGCATAGACCATCATGCCTTCGCCTACAAGGGCGGCAAGATTTGGCATTACTCTGATAAGTGTCGGAGCCTTGCCTAGGTGCGCTCTCAAGGTGGAGAGAGATTTCCCAGCCGCTATTGAAATGACCAATTGCGAAGTGTGCAGTTTAGGCGCAACAGAGTCCATCAACGCATTAATGTCTTGCGGTTTTACCGCTAAGACTATTGTCTTACAATTTTCGGCTATAAAGAGTGGGTCGGCCGTTGTGACGGCACCTCTGTTTGCATATTGCGTCAATGCCTCCGCTTTAGCGTCACAAACGGCAATGAGCGAAGGCGTCTGCCCACTATCAAGGACGGCGGAAAGAATTGCACCGCCCATTTTTCCGGCACCAATAAAGCCTAAATCGTATTGCATTTGGATTTCCGCCTTAATAAGCACCGGCTTGGAGCTTTGCCTGTAATTCAAGCTGGAAAGCCTCAAGGTCTATGTCGCTGGGTTGGTAGCCGGGTTGTGAAATCTTGGTAAGAGCCAATCTGCCCATGCGATCGAGCATCCAGCTGCCAACAACACCATCAGAGAAAGTCACCGTGCCCGACATCATTGCTCCTGCGCGAACAACCTTGTCTAGCGTGACGGAAACTCGCGTAGGCATTTTTGGCTCGTCATCTTCGGGCGCAATTGACTGTTCTTCATTTGCGCCGAATTGAGCCTCTTCTTGCAATGTAGGTCTTTCTTGTTCTGAGGCAGCCATTTCAGGCTCGGGTTCTACAGGTTTGGGAGGTTCTTTGTCTTTGATAGTAGCCCCAATATCAAGAACGAGAAAGCGTACATCCATATAAGTCATCGTTACGCCAAACTCCTCTTGGATACGACGCTGGACATCATTAAGTCCTGCGCCGTCTTCGACCCATTGCCTTACGGCTGCTAATTGTTCTTCGTTTAAAGCCATGGTTGATTATTCCTAATCTTCATCTTCGTGAACAAGGATCCTGTCGTTGCTCTAGCGACAGATTAGTTCCTTATTTTCGCGAATGAGAGTTTCGTAGTCAATCTTTTCAATAGTCGTTTTTGAGATTGTAAGCTCAACAGCAAAGGCAGAGCCTTTTACCACCGGCTTGATTCCCGCGATGATTTCGGTGAGGAATGATAATGACGGGCTTTGCATCACTTGAGCCGCGACCATAAAGTTTAAAAGTCCCATTCCGCCGTCAGCCAGAACTTTAAGCTCCTGAGCAAGAGCCTCGTTTGCAAATTTCATTCCTAGATTTACAGAAATTGTGCTTTCCTCGTCATTTATAGAGCTCCCAATGCCGGCGGTTTGAAGCGCTGAAAGGTATTTTTCAACATTTTCATCGTCAATCGGAGATTTCTTTGTAGCCTCTTTCACGATCTCAGCGACATTATAGAAGTTGGCCGAGTATATTATGTCGCCGGCCAATATGGCATTTTTCGCTTCTTGCGAATCTGCCGCCATAGGGGTGATTTTACCTTTGTAAAGTGCGACAGTGTCGGCAAAGACCTTTTTTGAGGACGCCAAAATGACAAGGCGTTTATTGAGAACTCCAACGCATGGCTCAAAGTCCGTTATGCTTTTTTCAAATTCTTTATTAAGAATGGTTATAACCTTAACCTTGCAACCAGCAACCGTTTCATCGGTAAGTTTTATGTTTTCTTTGTAAAAAGTATCAAGATTCTGCATAACATTAGTGCTATTCAAAAATGGCTTCATATGCATATCGAAGTTCTCCTTACCCCGTTCGATGAGGGCATCCAGAGATTGATCTTTTTTGTAATATGCGACAAGTGCCGTGTTGGGAATAGCAACTATTTGTGCCTTTTCATCTTTGAAATCTGGCTTGGCGACAGTGAGTAAACACCATTTACAGTCAGATTGCTTTAGAGCCTGAAGATAGGCGTCCTTTAAATCCGATTTAAGCATTTTGTCAAGGCATTCATTGTCTTTGTTCTTTTCTTTGAGAACCTTGACAAGAGCTTCGTTGTAGCGGTTTTGCTCCTTTATCAAAAACTCCACCATGGAAGATTTTGCCATACGCTCCTCATTCCAGGATATGGTGGCAAAAGTGTCCTGCGGCACCAGAGGAGCATAATTTTCAGGAGCCTTACCGCAACCAGCGATAAAGAGAGCAGCAGAAATTACTGCAATAAATGAGAATGATATTTTTTTCATAGCATTTCAATTATAGCAAATATATGGAGTAGAAAGTATAAATATTTACAAAAAATAGGCGGCACTCAAACGGAGTTCGAATGCCGCCTTTTTTGCTACCTAGGACTGATTAGCAGCACTTTTTAGATGTGATTGTCTTAATACCCAGAAGAACTGCAACAAGCAGGACAATTGAAATAGGCAACGCAATCTGCCATGCCTTAACAAAGCCTGCTATTATGTAGCTGACAAATGAGACAGCCGCCACGAGGAGCGCGTATGGGAGCTGAGTGTTTACATGGTTAACATGGTTGCACTGAGCGCCGGCCGATGCCATAATCGTCGTGTCGGAGATAGGTGAGCAGTGGTCACCGCAAACTGCGCCAGCCATACATGCGGAGACCGAAACAATCAATAAGTCAGAGCCAGGAATCGAGGCAAGAACAATTGGGATAAGAATACCGAAAGTGCCCCATGATGTGCCAGATGCGAATGCGAGTATGCAAGCGACAACAAAGATTATTGCAGGTAAGAAAGCCTGCAAGCCAGCAGCCGGGCCATTGATGATTTGAGAAACGAAGACCTTAGCGCCGAGAGAATCGGTCATAGCCTTAAGCGTCCAAGCGCAGCAAAGAATCATAATAGCTGGAACCATGGCTTTGAAGCCTTCAGGGAGCGAACTCATGCAATCCTTAAATGAGATAACGCCGCGAAGAATGTAGAAGATAACAGCAAAGACGATTGTCACGCCGGAGCCATAGAGAAGACCGACGGAGGCGTCAGAGTTTGAGAATGCAACGATAAAGTCACGATATGCCTCGCCGCTCTTATCGAAGAAGCCACCGGAATAAATCATTCCGATTACGCACGCAATAACGAGGAAGACGACTGGAATAATAAGGTCATAGACACGGCCCTTATCGTTCTTGGCTAGGAGGGTTGTTTCTTCTTCAATTGCGCCTGATGTGAATAAATCTCCATTCAGAGCGTTATCTTCATGCTTCTTCATAGGGCCGAAATCAAGTTTAATAGCGGCAATTACAAACATCATAATGATAGTAAGAATTGCGTAGAAATTGTACGGGATAGCGTTGATGAAGAGAGAGAAACCGCTTTCAGCGCCTGCGCCCTTTGCAAAGCCGGCTACTGCGGCTGCCCAAGATGATATAGGAGCAATGATACAAATCGGGGCGGCGGTTGCGTCAATAAGGTAAGCAAGCTTTGCGCGGGAAACCTTCTTTGCATCGGTGACGGGCTTCATAACAGAACCGACAGTCAAGCAGTTGAAATAGTCATCAACAAAGATAAGCATACCGAGAATGGTTGTGCAGATCTGAGCACCTACGCGGCTCTTAATGTGCTTAGCCGTCCAGCGACCAAAGGCCGCAGAGCCACCAGTCTTGTTCATCATTGAGACAAGGGCGCCCAAGAGAACAAGGAATATGATAATACCTATATTATACGAGTCGGCAATTGCAGTAATAAAGCCATCTGAAAAGACATGGACTATAGTTCCTTCAAATGAGAACTTGGAGTAGATAAGTCCTCCTGCGACAATACCAATAAAGAGAGATGAGTAAACCTCCTTAGTGATGAGGGCAAGGATAATAGCCAATAGTGGGGGAAAGATTGCCCAGAAAGTTGCATAGGCGCTGTTAATTTCCTTGTGCACAGTGTCAATAGCGGTTTTGACATTTTGCTTGAAGTTCTTGTCGCTTTGAACATTGTCAGCATAAGCGTCAATATATGACTTTGCGCTTTCACCGTCAGCAAGATTGTATGTAGTTTCGCCAACCGTGACGGAGATGGCTTGTTCAGATGGCTGCTCAGCAGCTTCGCTTGCCCTTGCAATTGAAGGGGCAAAAAACATTGCGGTTGATACGACTGCCGCAAGTATGTATGAGATAGTCTTCATAATTGTTGCCTAGTGAGGGTTAAACAAAAAGAACCGCTATTGAAAAGCGGTTCTCCTCAGTTGTCGGTCGGCAAGAAAAAGCCAAAAACAAACACGACGATAGCGCTCCACAAAAACATTTGTGACAGTCTGCAGGATATCAGCCTACAGCCCAAATAGATAGCAAGCAGGTTCACGCTATCTACCTTCGGCGACACGCCCCAGATTTTTTGAGCAATTACCTAAATCTCAAAAGTCCCTTGCATGTCGCACCTCTATCAAAGCTAGGTTCTATAAAATACTCTAGCAAGATAACACAAATTCGTCAAGCGCTAATTGCTCCTCGGTGTTGCTCCACGGTGTTGCTCCACGGTGCTCCACGGTGTCAGACTATTTGACTTGACAATATATCTTTTATCTAGTATACTTATTTCACAATCTAAAAATAAGGAGTCAATTATGCGTAAGCCACGAATCAAAAACGACGGAGAAGGTTATTACCACATTGTAAGCCGCTGCGCCCTGCAGCAGTTTCTATTGAGCCCAGAGGGCAAGTCGGTCTTTGTCGACATGCTTCGCCGTATAGCCATCTTCAGCGGCATAGAGCTACTCAACTATTGCGTAATGGACAACCATTTTCATATCCTTGCCCATGTTCCAATACCAACCGAGATTACTGAAGAAATGCTGATTTATCGCGTAAAGACCCTCTACGGAGCAGATCAGGCGCAATCCCTCAAAGACAGATGGATAATGTACCGCCACGGCAACCACCTGAAACGACTTGAAGAAGAGCAGATGATGCTCAAACGCCGCATGGGCGATATCACTCCATTTATACAAAATCTCAAACAACGCTTCTCAATCTGGTATCACGCCCACAATCCAAATACAGGCTCCATGTGGGAAGGACGCTTCTATAGCACCCTCTTGGAAGGCACCGCCCATACCCTTTCAACCGTATCAGCCTACATCGACTTAAATCCCGTCCGTGCAGGCATAGTAGACGACCCCAAAGACTACAAATGGTCAGGCTACGCCTCTGCCCTACGCGGCAACTCCAATGCAATGCACGGTATAGCGCGCATTTACGATCCAGACGCCAAAGTCTCTGACTTCAAAAAACACATAGAAACCTACCGTCAAAAGCTCTATCTAAGCGGCACAGATGTATTCACAGCCGAAAAGATACAAGAGATAATTGATAAAAAAGGCGAACTGCCACTGCAAATCCTCTTACGCTGCAAAGTCCGCCACTTCACCTGTGGAGCAATCTTCGGCTCAAAAGACTTTGTCGATGAACAG
>JAZUMF010000120.1:0-3171 GCA_045603485.1 Kiritimatiellia bacterium
GGCACGGCAAAGAGGAAGGCCACGCCCACCATACGGGCATATTGCATCACGAACATACGCAGTATCTCGCTTATCTGCGCTCCGTGTACACGGCGCAGGGCAATCTCGCGACGGCGATACTGGGTCTCGAAGAACACGAGGCCGAAGACTCCCATCAGGGCGATACAGATGGAGATGAGAGCAAAGATGGTAATCAAGCGGTTTAACTCACGTTCTTTTTCATACTGGCGCCCCAGTTCCTCGTCGAAGAACTCGACAATGATATCCTCGGGCACTACCGAATCATCCATTTTCTTTATACAGTTATATATATGTGCTTTCACCGCGTCACCATCGGCATTCGGTGTGGTACGGACATAGAGCTGCGACAAGTAGCCTTCGTGCTTCTTTACGCTGAATGCGAAAGGAAGCGTTTCCAACTGTATGGAACGAAATTTAAAATCATCGCAGAAACCGATTGCATTTCCTCCCCAATAATAGTTGAACTTTTCATTCAGCTTTATGCCATATTCAGTGCGTGCTGTTTCATTGAAGATGAATTGCGCTTCAGATTGTTGTTCGTCTTCCACTCTGTGGCTTCGTCCCTCTTTGACTTCGATGCCCATAAACTTCATAAAGTTATGTGCTACTTGATAGGCCTGAACGCTCATCTCTCTACCATCCATTCCATGTAGATTGAGTGTTTGACGCAATTCGTCCATAAAGCTGCTTCTTGCGAAGGTGACATCGACAATCATGGGATTGCTTTTCAATTCACTCGTCAGTTGCTGGCGCAAATTGTAATCCCAATATGCTTTACCAGCCTTTCCAATGTTCGCCGTCAGCAAATGCTCTTTATTGAACCCCATGTCATAGTTCCTCACATACGAATATTGCATCCGTATGAAGATACTACATGTGATAAGGGAAATGGAGATGACAAACTGTACGGTCAGGAGTACATAACGCAAACGACGCCCTGCTGCAGTATTTCCAAACGATCCCTTCAGCGCAAAGGCAGGTGGTACCGAAGTAATGTAGTAGGCTGGATAGATGCTGCTGACAACGGCAAGCATAAGAGCAACGGCTACGACTATTAGTACGATTTTAGGATTGTCGTGTATTGCCACAGATATCGAAATCAATCCATTCAACTCGGGCGCAATCATAAACACAATGTATGCAGCAAGCAAAAGGGCGATTGCAACTAGCCCCATAGCCTCACCTATAAATCCCCAGCGTAGTCTCCATGTAGGACATCCGAATACTTTTTCGGTGTTCACACGGCGAATGCGACGTGGAACCATAGCCATAAAAAAGTTGACGAAGTTGATAAACGCTATCACAAGTATCAACACCGCGATACTTAGCAGCGTATAGGTCGTAATAGGATTTGCGGTAGGAAGTTTGATCCCGTCCAAATCTCCAGTAAAGTATGAATCATAAAGCGGAACGATACGTAACACTTGGTTGACGGCATTTAACCATCCCTCCTTGTCATCTGCTGCAGGTTCTTCCCATGTTTCGCCTAAGAATGCTGGCATAAAGTTTTTCAGTTTCTTGGCAGCATTGAGCAGGAAAGCCTCCTCTTGTCCTTCGCCAATAAGTTTGAAAAAATAAATGTATTCCAAAGAATCACCCTCATCGGGGAGCATCACAAACATCTCGCAACCGCTCAGAATACAGTTTTCCGGGAAGTCCCTGTAAATACCTTTAATCGTAAATAAAGTATTTTCTTTCTTAACCACGTCACCCACCTTCAAGCCATGTTTACGAGCAAGGCTCTCGCTAATCAAGACACTCTCTGGAGGCAGTTCATCGCAACTCCCGGCAATCAGTTCGAAACCTATGGTCTTGGGCAGAAATTCTGAGCCTGCACTTATTTTGATTGTCACATCCTCGTCCTCTCTGTCTTCGCATGGGATGTACCACTTATCCTCCCATGTCACGAGTGCATATAGGTGGCCGTAGCTCTCAATGTTGTCATTATCCTCACCAAGAGGTCTGCCAATATTATGACTGATATGTGCCAGCCATTTACCCTGAGAGCCCAAAACGGAGGATGTTAAGTCCAATCGGTATACCCTCTCTGCATCCTTGAAGCAACGGTTGTAGGTGAGGTCAAAGTTTACTTGCACCAAGATGATGTAAGCCACCGCAAATGCGATGCCGAGGCCCAAGATGTTGAGCGTAGACGACACTTTGTAGCGTCCGAGATTTTTGAAGAATTCTTTCATAATAGTATCGTGTTTTTATTGTTTTGCTAATTCTTTAATTTCCTTGTGTCTCTGTCATCCTGAGTGTCAACGAAGGATCTCGCAGTGTCTCTCGCAAAGTCCCAGCGCGAGATTCTTCACTTCGTTCAGAATGACAGTCTGTTTTTATTGTTTTGCTTTGTACATATTTTTGTTTTGTCTCTTTTTTCAAGAATTATCACAGGCGTGAAAATTTTTTATCACTACTGTGAAATTTTTTTGTCACAGGCTTGAAAAAACTTTTTCATAGGCTTGAAAATTCTTGTTGCTACCTTCTGTTTTCTCTGTTCGGTTTGCCGAATTCTTTGCGTATCCGTGGATATTTCATTAAATATTCGCGGATATTTCATCACGTATCCATGGATATTTCATTACGCATCCGCGGTTACGCGAGTTTTTTGCTTTGTCCTCGCGATTTATTGGTTGTACGCTTTCGTTTTTTCTCATATGGATTGGCATAAATTCTTTTGTTCCGATTTGCTTAGCGAAGTTACTCACACGGGCAAGCACTATCGCAAGAAAAAATCGAAAAAACGCTTTTTTCGATGAAAATTGTCCAATTTTTTGACACTTTTGGCCGAAAGCGGGTCGAAAAAGCCACTCTTTTTGAAGAAAAGTCTCGGAAGAAGCCAGACAGAGTCATCGGGGAAACAAAAAAGCGGTTTTATATTTTGCTCGCTTATTCGTACCTTTATGGCTACGCCAAGAAAGTACTTGCGCTCGCTGAAAAAAATAAAAAATTATTTTTATATTTTGCTCGCTTATTCGTACCTTTGTGGCCGAAAAGTTGATTGCCCCTCAAAGACATAGAGGGCAAAAGGCTTAGACATCACTCTTTTTAATTATTATATCGTTCTTATGAAACAAGACATGATTGTAATTCTGGACCTCGGTAGTCACGAAAATACTGTGGTAGCCAGAGCTATACGCGCATTGG
>JAZUMF010000121.1:0-14299 GCA_045603485.1 Kiritimatiellia bacterium
CTGGAACACGCATTCCGAGAAAGTCTTTTATTTAACCTAATGCTAATAATTTATGCTTTATAAAAACGATTGTCAAATTTTTTTGCTTTGAAATCACCCCCCCCCCGTAAAATTTGTACATATATTATTATATTTCAACATTTTATAAAAGTTTAATATTTTTTATATAAAAACACAAGACATCATTTGTTGTCGCAAATGACGCAGAATAAACGCTCCATGTCATTATCTATTTCAGAGAATATGTTAGTCCCTTTGTCGGAATTGTCACCAGCCACTGATTGTTGTTGAGATTTAATGACTCTCCTTTGGGGCGACGATCTTTGGGCCAGCCGCGGGATTCTTTTTCTTCATCACTGAGTGAGAGCCATTCATTCTTGACTGAATCACTTAAATTAAGCCAAGGTTTGTGATTTGCAGAGTTCAGCCAGCCCGTTGAGCCGATATCGTCGCGCAAAATGTGAATTTCCATCTGTCGGGCACCGATCCCAGAAAATGATTTCGAACCGATTGAAGTCGGCCTATATGGCAGATAAAGCTCGCGCATTGAGGTGCAGCCATAAAGGAAGTTTGCGCCTAAAGTGGCAACTCCGTGCTCAATGTGGAGCCGTTTTAAATTTGTACAGGTATTGAAATAGTTCTTTGGAACAGAACCTCCTGCGATTTTTGCCTTTACAGTCACTGAGTTGAGTTTTTTACAGCTGTTGAATGCACCATAACACGCTTTTGCGCTATGAAATGTGCAGCTGGAATCTGAATTTCCAATGACCATATCGCCTTCAAGATTTACACATCCCGAAAAGCATCCGTCTCCGATATATTTAACAAGCGGAAAATCCATCGGTGTAATCGATTCAAGTGCACTGCACGAGGTAAAGGCTTGAGCATTGATTGCCGTCACAAGATTCGTTGGGGCATTGCTGAGTTTTACCCGCTTTAAGTTTGAGCAATAGGCAAAAAGATTGCCATTCAATTCTCCGACGAGATTTCCGTTTACAATAAAGCCTTCAAGCTTTGAGCAGGAATAAAACGGTCCCGACGAGCCTGAGCCGAATTTGAAACTGTCAGAATTGATAACGAATTCGCCCTTTAAGTTGGCACACTCGGAAAATGCTTTGTCTTCTATGAGTTTCAGGTTGTCAAATACCATCGGCGAAATTTCTGCGAGTGACGCGCACCGTTGGAAGGCTTCTGCCTGAATTTCTGAAATTTCAGAACCTGCAATAACGACCTTTCTGACTGTGCTATTCTGGAAGAGATATTCTTCAATTATGGTTAGCTTTTCGGGAAGAACAACTTCATCAATAGCTGTTGACGACTTAAAAACCGCTCTGGCTATTGTCTTTATCTTGAAGTTATTACCATTGACATCTTTAATGGGAGCATTCATGTCCAAGCGTCGTTTTTGTGTCGCACTTCCTGTAACATTTGTTCCTGTTTGTTGAATGCCTGTGAGGGAAAGGAAGCCGTCGGCACCTTTTGAAACTTTCAGAATCCAGCCGCGTGCTCCTTCTTCAACATTTTGCTCGGCTATTGTGGAACCGCTGTATAGCCACTCGACTTCGCAATTTGCAAACGGTGAAAAGAAAGACGCAGCAGTAAATAATAAAGCCGCGAGATAATGCTTTAATGTCATATCATTCCCTGAACTTAGCTTTGAAAGACAATTTGACCATGAGAAACCGTTAAAATGTTCTTTGCTGAAACACGCCAATCGGCAAATGGTGTTGCCTGCCCTTTTGACTTGAATGTCGTGGGGTCAATAATCCATTCGCCATCGACGGCAAAGGCTGTGAATGAGGCATCGTCTCCATCTTGGAAGTTGCATACTTTACCTCCAAAAATCTCCCTTGGTCGATATGCCAGGCTATCGATAATCCTTTCTGTGGGAATAAGGCCCGGTTTAGCGAGATATGTGTAGAGCAGCGGGAATGCGGTTTCAAGCCCGACGATGCCGAAAGCACTTTTGGAAACTCCCTTAGATTTTTCATCATGAGAATGCGGAGCGTGGTCTGTTGCAACGCAATCGATGGTTCCGTCCAGCAAGCCTTTGACAAGTGCTTCTCTGTCTTCCCATGACCTTACGGGAGGATTCATCTTGAAGCGGCCCTCATCCATCAAATCTTCATCTGTCAAAATCAAGTAGTGAGGTGCTGTTTCACAGGTGATTGGGAGATTTTCAGCCTTTGCCCGCCTTATGAGCTCAACACTCTCTTTGGTTGAAACATGGCAAACATGATATGTACAACCCGTTTCACGGACAAGCTCGATATCACGCTTGACCATCTTCCATTCACTTGCCGAATTTATCGTCGGGAGATTATTCTCTTTTGCCCATTTGCCGGCATGAACGGCTCCACCAGGTGTCAACTCGCTATTATCCTCACAATGGGCGACTATGGGCTTGTTCAGCGCTTTTGCGAGAATCATCGCCTCTTTGATTATAGCTATATCTTGGACACCCTTTCCGTCATCAGAATATCCTGAGACAAATGGGGCCATCTCCTCAAGGTCTGCAAGCTCCTTACCAGCCTGCCCCTTGGTAATTGAACCAAAGGGATGGACATCAATTACTGCGTCGCGCGCTATTGCGTCGAGCTGGGGCTGCAAGTTCTTAAGAGAGTCTGGAACAGGGTTTAGATTTGGCATGGTATAGACATCGGTATAACCACCTGCCGCAGCAGCCCTTGAACCTGTCAATATCGTCTCTTTATATTCAAAGCCAGGCTCTCGGAAATGGACATGGACATCGGCAAAGCCAGGTAAAAGCAATGCACCGTCTAAATCAATCGTCTCAAAGCCGTCTGCGGAGACTGGGAGCCTTGCGATTTTTCCATCGATTACAGCGACATCCGACTTTCGGATTCCGTCGCGAAAATAGACGAGAGCGTTTCTTAAAAACAGATTTTTCATATATAGCCTTACTATGCAAAGACCGATTTAATAGCCTCAAGATAGCCATAGCCATTTATATCGTCAGGCTGCAGATAGCTCGTTTCTGTCCACTCGTTCCAGCTGTTTACTGTTACTAGAGGATGAATATCGGGACGGGCATCAAGAAACTTCTTTGCCGCCTCAAAGCCTTTCCTGATATTTTCAGGGGTTGTATCGGTCATAATAGACGGCAAGAAGTTTTTATATCTGGGATTTGCATCCCAGCCGACTGAGACATGAGGATAATATGTGGCAGTCAGGTCGCGCGAAAGCTCTTCCCAGACGCCTTCCATTTCTTTAAGGATTACAGGATAAGAACGACGCACATTGACGGCGTGGACAAACTGATAGTGAGTTACGCTATTGAAGCCAAGTTCCGTGACAAGTTCGGCGGGTGTTGCAGCCTTTTCGCCATCGGCGGCACTTTGGATTGTCGCCCACTTATTCCACCATGTAAGCTGCAAGTTAAGGTTGGGAAATCCCGCCTTTATCGTTTCGCTACGGAACCAATCCAAAGCCTTACGCGTTTCCTTTATGCCGCCTAGTCCCTTTACGAGATTTCGCAAGTCGTAAATCATAAAGACAGGTGCGCCGTCTATCTTGTAATACTGCGGATGCGAAAAGTATTGGTCGATTATGCGATGGGCGACGACTTCAAACTGAGCCCGATTGACAGCACCTTGCCAAATTGTCGTTTGAGGCAAGTAAGAAATGCGCCTGTCCCATCCTGTTGTTGCATCGTGATTTGCCCACATCAGGTAGAAATGCATTCTGGAGTTGTTGGGCGCCTTGAGAAAGCCGTTATTAAGGCATTGCTCTAAAAATGGGCGGTTATCATACCAATACCAATCATAGATAAAGACATTGACTCCATGGTCTGCGGCGGCATCGATTTGCATTCGCATGACATCGGGATTAGCCTCATCGCAATATCCCCAAAGAGGCTTGCGCGGCCATTGATGACCTTCGAATCGAGGACGCATCTCACGGACGGTCTCCCACTCGCCCATTCCTTCCGGCCAAAAGATGCGCGTGCGCGGTTCGGTTCCTGTGTATGCGGGCCAAATATATGCCGCCACATCATACTTGCGCTCTTTGGCGCTATCGATATCGCTTAATGAAGTCATCTTTGTATGCCTTTGTCTAACTCGGTTGTGTACTAAGTTTGGCTACTGATGCGTTGCCAGATATTCGTCCATGCGCTTGTTGATATCTACCCATGCGCCCCAGCGGAAATCACGGGGTACTTTTGCAAGCTCAAACTTGAGACCGTCGTAGAGCCCCATCATATCAGACTGCTTCACACCTGTTGCGGTGAGAACTTTGCTATTATCCATAATGCGAGTGAAGAGCCTGTCGTAGATAAGCTGCCATGTCGTATTTGGGCAATACTTATTACCCCCGAAAAAGCTCATATAATCGTCCTGGTCAACCCAAATGACCTTCATGTCGCGAAGGTCTTTATAATACTCGGCAATCTCCTCCCAAGTGTGGTGCTCTGATGTTGTAAGCGAATAAGCCTCTCCTAATGCCCTATCGTTGAAGAGCAGTTCGACAAAGAAGCGTGCATTGTCGCCAGCCCATGTTAAAGTACCCTCAACATTGCGAGCCGATTCAGGGAGAACCACGGTCTTGCCAAGATCCGCTCTGCCGACATTGGCAGGTCCCTCAAGAGTAACAAGCTGATAGCGATAGGTAGAATAGGTCGGTGAAGGGCGAACTATCGTCCAGTTTTTCTTTTCCTCCGCGCGAAGAACATTCTCACCACGGGCCTTGATAATACAGTAGTCATCAGAGTTCCGCAGAAATTCATTCTCAGAAGAATCGATAAGACGCGGGGATTCTTCCCTGACAGGAATTTCCTTGTTGTCATAAATGCGATAGCTTGAAAGATAGATATAATGGTCGGTACAATCAAGCTTGCGGCGTAAATTATAGACAAGAGAATTTGTAGGATAAATCATAAAATCTATGATGCCGTCATATCCATTCTGGAGAATCGGCTCAATGAAGTCATAATCCATCGCATTGCCCTTAATACGGGTAATGCCAGGCAAATCGCCTGGGGGAGCGTCATCCAATGAAACAGCATCAACAGCGTACCCCTTTTGGGCAAGCATCGGGACAACATAGCGCCCCATAGCGCCAGTAGCGCCTAAAACAAGAACCTTTTTCATAACATTGACATTTTACATATTAAAATAAAACCCTGTCAACTACTCATCGCGAATTAAATTCGGGATTGCCTTGTCCAACCACCTTTTGAGGGCGCCGGCTCTTGCGTGCGAGTAGCGGTCGTGAACGGTTTTAGGGGCGTGCCCTGTAATGGCGTCGGTAATTCCCGTTGGAGCGCCGGCCTCGTCCATTTGTGTTATGAAGCTTGCCCGAAACGAATGCATCTGACTTCGTCCCTTGTGATTGTTGCGGATTCCTGCCGCCGTAAAGAGACATTTAATACTTGATGTTAAATTTGGCGCAGAGCGTTTATGCTCCTTTGCTAAATCGGGAAAGAGAAAACCGCACGGCTTGCCGCCAAAACCCTTTTCGCGCCTTACCAGCACCTCCCGCACCTCGCTTACAATCGGTATCTCAAGAGGCCAAGGCTTACTATGGCGCGTCTTTGGCGGAATGTGCAAAAAATACCCCTGCCTGTAAGTTGCAAGCTCTTTCCAGTGGAGCGAAACGAGCGAGCCGATTCGCATTCCATAATGCCACGCGAAAATTGCCGCATCGGCGAGGTCGAGAAATTTATCGGAGCCTGATGTATATCTCCCATCTGCAATCGTGCTACCAGGATCGCCCTTTTCTGCACACTCGCGGGCCTTTGCGATAAAACGCCTCGCCTCATCTACGGTGAGCGGTCGGTAATTGCAAGGCGACTTAGGAAGGGGCGTCCTAAGGTGAAGACCGATATTCCATGGGTTCCGCTCCTCGTCCGGAAGCATAACCGCCCAAATCCGCTTCAGATTCTCTATATCCTTCTTTGCAGTCGTCTTTCGTTTGTAAACATAGCGGGCATAATCCTCTGCGATATCCCGCGTTATATCCTCCAAATTGCGCAAGGGGAGCTTTTCGGACAACTTATTTTGCTCTAAAACCCATTTGAGGAATATTTCATATTTTTGCTTGTAGGTTCGCAGACTTGCCTCTGCCGCCTCGTAGCGAGTTGTAAATTCATCCCAGATATTAAAAAGATTATGCAATTGCAATGACTCATTGACGATCCTCTTTCTCGTCACTTTTCTCGATTTGCCTGTCACTTAGAATCCTCATTCGCCTCACGCTTTAATTCGTAGTACATCATACGCGGAGTCAATCCCAATGCTCTAGCCGCGGCGCTCTTATTGTTATTATACTGCTTTAGGGTTTTGGAGATTATATTCTTCTTATAGAGCGAAACCATTTCATCAAAAGACTTACCTTCTGGCTCCTCGCCGTCCTGGGCAGATTGCAAACCTCCTGATTTACTTAAATCCTCTGGGCGCATTTGAGGAGGAAGATTCGCGATATGAATCGTCTCTCCCGATGAAGTCAGCACCGCTCGCTCAATGCAGTTTTCCAGCTCGCGGACATTTCCTGTCCACTTCCAATCAAGCAAAGCCGCCATCGCATCTCGCGAAAAGCCCTTTACCGATTTACCGTATTTCTTGTTTAACTTCTGGGCAAAGTGTTCCGCAAGGAGAATAATGTCGCCGCCCCTATCGGCAAGATCCGGCATCTGAATGGCAAAGATATTAAGGCGATAGTACAAATCCTCCCTGAAGAGATTCTTTTCAATAAGCTCCTCAAGATTGCGGCTAGTCGCCGCAATAAATCTGACATTAGAGCGCAATTCTGTATTAGAACCGATTCGCGAAAAGGTTTTTTCCTGAAGAAAGCGCAACAGCTTCACCTGAGTTGCCGGCGTCAAGTCGCCGATTTCATCCAAAAAGAGCGTGCCGCCATCGGCTGCCTCCGCTCGCCCGATGCGCCTATCAATTGCGCCGGTGAATGCCCCCTTCTCATGTCCAAACAACTCACTCTCGATAAGCGTTTCAGGCAATGCTGCGCAATTTACCGTTAAAAAAGGCTTACCGTTTCTCGGTGAAAGATCAACAATTGAGCGCGCAACCAACTCTTTGCCTGTACCGGAACTTCCCCGTATAAGAACTGTTGCATCGGTTGGAGCAACCTGCCTGACCTGCGAATAGACTTCCAGCATAACCTCGCTGTTGCCTATAAGCGCAGGCGAAACCGACTCCAACTGAGATTTCAATTTACGGTTTTGAGCAATAAGCTTCTCTCGCTCTATAATCTGATTTGTGCGGTTTTCCGCGACATCGGCAACAATTCCGCCAACAATTTCCATTATAGCGGCAATAAGCTTTGATATTTCACCATCAGCATCCTCCGCCTCACGCTCAAAGATAAAAAATCCTATAAAGTTTTGCCGATAGTGTAATGGTATTCGAATTTCAGAGACACCAGACTTTGTATCACATGAAAGATTCTTATTAGGGTAGCGAGCATCAATTTCCTTCTGAGAGACAATTTCAGCCCAAATCAGCTCACCCAGTTCATCATTGAAGATACGCGTAGTTTTCAAGATGCCCGAGACACCGCGCAAATCCTGAATATCCAACCCCAGCATCTTTTCAGCCGCCCAGAAGGTATCATGCTGCAACAAAAAACCGCCGGAAGTTAATCCCATTTCGCTTTGGGCTATCTTAATAATGCCAGATAAAATATCTGGAGTAGTCTGCTCCTTAATAATTGCCATAGCCAATTTATGGACAACAGCAACTACAGATTTTGCCGAATTAAGCATAGTTAAACCTCGTACTAAAAAATCGATGTGACAAATTTCGTCTAATCACATCACGCCATTTGACAAAAATTGTAACATATTTCTTCAATAGTATGCAATAATTGGCAAAAATACTACAAAAATTTGAAATTTTTTAACATTTTTCAAGAAGTTGGCACGGTTGTTGCGAACATAACATTCACTATGAAAAAATCATACTATCTACTCGCAGCGGTATTCGCTGCTACTGCAACTACTGCATTCGCCACCGGCTTCGCACTTAACGAAGTTTCATCAAGGGGCAATGCTCGTCAGTTCACCCTCGTCGGCTCAACCCGCGATGCTTCAGCCGTCTTCTTCAACCCCGCCAACATGACGGAGCTTGAGGACGGATTCCACTCCATGTTTGGTGTTACGCTTATTCGTCCTGACTACAAGACGACAGTGACAACACCTGCTGGAAGCAAGACAACAGACCAAGATGAAAAAATCTTCGTAATCCCCCACTTCTTCGTCAGTGGCAAGATTGCTGAAGACCTCTATCTCGGTTTTGGCGAATACTCGGAGTTTGGTCTCGGCACCAAGTACGAGGGTGGCAAAAATTGGGGTCCTCTCGCAGCAAACAGCTACAAGACCACAATTGAAACCTTCACCATCAGCCCAACAATCGCATGGAAAGCTACCGATGACTTCTCAATCGGCGGCGGTCTCCGCGTAATGAACTTCGATGTCTGTACAACTCGTAATCTTGGTGCTCCCTATGGCACTCTTGACATTGCAGCCAACGACCTCGCAGTTTCTTACCTCCTCTCGGCCTCCTATCAGATCAGCGACACGCTTCGCGCAGGTATCGTCTATCGCGCAGAGGGCGACATCAAGGCCGATGGCGATGTCCATGTCGGCGGCATGCACATGGGCGGCGTTGATGGAGAACTTACACTTCCTTCTTCCATTATGCTCGGCCTAAACTGGCAGGCATCTGAAAAGCTCGACCTCGGCTTCAACGCCACATGGACAGGCTGGAGCAGCATGGACAAGATTTCAATCGATTTTGCAAACCCCATGCTCAAGGCTATGGCTGCTCAGGCTGGTCTCAACGGCATCGATCTTAACTGGCAGGATTCCTGGCGCTTCTCAATCGGTGGCGAGTATGCTCTTAACGACAATTGGTCGCTCATCGGTGGCTATTCTCATGACATCGACTGCACTGACGCAGGCTACGCGAATACCCTCGTTCCCCCCGGCGATCGTGACCAGCTCGGTCTTGGCTTCGCATACGGTAAGGACAGCTGGAAGGTTGCCTTCAACTACATGGTAATCTTCATGCACGAGACAGAGCGCAAGATTCACGGGCTTCCCGTTGAGTTCACCGACACCGTCACCCAGTCGGTTGCCCTCAGCTTCTCTAAGTCATTCTAATTTACCCCAAACCCAACCCCAGACCGGCGGCTCAAATCGAGCCCCGGTCTTTTTTTATATATGCCTAAATGATATAATTACCGAAGGAGAAAATTATGGTTAAGAGTAAGATTATTCCTGTCGGCCTTTATGAAGCGAACTGCATTATTCTATGGAATGAATCAAATAAGGCTTTGATTATCGACCCAGGGGCTGACGCCGACCTTATCACAGAATACATTGAAAAGGCAAAGCTCGAGCCAGTTGCGGTTTTCTTGACCCATGGACACTTTGATCATGTTTCAGGTGTTGATGGGATTTTGGAGAAATACACTCTTCCTGTTTACCTCCATGGCGGCGATAAGGAGCTCTTATTTTGCGACCTTAACATCTCTCAACCTGGCTATCCCCGCATAATGAGAGAGGACGCGATAAACTATTCTCTGGACGAGGGCGATGAAATTCCCCTCTTCGGCGGCAAAATTCTCCACACGCCGGGCCACTCCAAAGGCAGCACCTGTCTTTACTTTGAGAGTGACAAGCTTCTCATTTCTGGCGACACCCTCTTTTCGGGATCCATCGGCCGTACCGATTTGCCGGGAGGCTCATATATGCAAATAATGAAGTCTCTAAAGCGCCTTACGGAACTGCCAGATGAGACGATGGTAATTTCTGGTCACGGGCCAATTACAAATATTCGTTCTGAAAAGTTAGACAATCCCTACCTACAGTAGGCTCTACTTCTCACCACCGTGGTCAAAATCACGCACCTCTTTGGGCATTCGCCCAAAGAGCAGTCCCTGCATAAAGCGAATACCATACCATAGGTGCGTCAGAACCACCCCAAGCCAAACAGACAACCAGTCAATTGGATTGCGGTGGAATGATGTAATAAAGGTGACAACACCGTAAAATGTCAGGATGCCGTAGTAAACCGGCGCAAGAATCGGGAAATATAGAATTGCAGGTATACCTAAAACGATACCGAGAACAAAAAGCGATGGTATCATATAAGATATTCGCAGTGATGTCTGTGGAAAGACTCTCGCAAAGAAGCCTCTGTGCATCGCATAGCGACCAATTTGCCTTAAATGAGGAGCAAAGAGCTTGCGACGATGGTGAAAAACGACGGCGAATGGGTCATATACTATCTTGAAGCCTTTTTTTACGATATCAAGACATAGAATTGTATCCTCTCCAGGCCAATAGCGCGTATTATAGCCGCCGATTTCCTTGAGTACATCTTTTCTTACGAGCAGATTGCAGCTCGGCAAATCATCAACCTCGCGATAACGCTCTGAAACATAGCGGTAGCGGCAATTTCCGGAGACAAATGGCGACGCATAGACATCACCGCCGAGAACTGCCATTCGCGGCTCTTTGAGCGGCGTAATTGCGGGGCCACCCGCAGCACCGACCTCATGGCGTGAAAAGTGGCGGACAGCCTGCGATAACCACTGCGGCTGAGGCGATGCGTCGTCATCGAGAAATGCGATAATATCCCCTCTTGCCGTCTCAATGCCCAAATTGCGTTTTTCTGCCGGGCGTACCTTTCCGGTTGGAACAACCCGCACATAATCAGGCCAGACCAAAGGCTTTTCAAAATCATTGTCGGGAAGAACTATAACCTCAATCGGCAAGAAGCTTTGCCGCTTTATTCCCTCAATCGCCTCTTCAAGATAGGCGGAATGCTCAGGACAGGCTATCACAATCGAGACTGAAGGCGGCGGATCTGAAATTGAAGTAAGCTCTACATGGTCATAATATCGAATCACGCGTAGCCGATAAAAAATTGCCAAAGTGTCAATAATCACAGTTTTGACATTTGCTAAGGTAAGTGCGCCACGCTTTGACCCAAACTCCATTTTAATTGGAGCCTCGGCTACTTTGTAGCCGGCACTGTGGGCAATTGACAATAACTCCACATCAAAGGCAAAACGCTTTACAAGCATCCGATCAAATGCCCACTCAATCGCCTCACGCTTAAAGAGCTTCATGCCTGTCTGAGTGTCTGTCACGGGAAGGCCCGTGAGCAAGCGAACAATTCCATAATAGACGCTGCTGGCAAGACGGCGGGAAAATGGATAGTCGATGTCAGAATCAGGATGCCGCTTTGAGCCGATTACTATATCGGCATTTTCCCTCTTCATAATATTGAAAAAGTTTGGCAGCATCTCCGGAGCAAGATCTAAATCCGCATCAAGCAATAAAATATAAGAACCCTTTGACGCCTTCAAGCCTGCTTTAAGGGCATTGCCCTTGCCTCCGTTGACAGAGAGTGTAACAGGAACAAGATGAGCTCTGCCGGCAAAGGAATCGTCATTGGCAAGTTCACTCAATACAGAATCAGTACCATCACCGCTACCATCATCAACGACGATGATTTCGTACCTGATGCCCAATGTCGCCAAAACGGCATCGACACGGCGGACATTTGCCGCGATTGAAGATGCCAGGCGATATGACGGCATTATAATACTGAGGAACTCATTCTCCATAACAGCAACTCTAAACTATTCTTCCTGTCCACCCTGATCTATTGCAACAATAGAATCGTTTTCCGTGTAGGATTCGCTCTTGTAGGTGCGAAGTTCATTAAGTTCTTTCAGCAAATCGCCGATCTGTTCTGCCGCCACCATCGAAAGGTTAATAAGTTCTGAACGGGTATCACTGTCGGCGGCGTCAAGATTTTTAAGTAGCTCAAGGCTAGTCAAAATAACCGTACTCGGCTGTCCCAAATGATGACAAACCGTACCAATACTTTCCATCATCACACGGTCGCGCTCAACGGTCCGTTCAGCCTCCTCGGCACGCAATCTATCGGTAATATCGCGAATAAAGAAACACAGCCTCGCTTGCGGGCCGGAGGCAAGTCGATACGCGGCAATGTCTGCGGGGAAATAGGCACCGGTAATGCTTTGGCACCAGGCGCTGATGCGAATAAAACGCTCTGACTCTAATGTTTCGCGAACGGTGGCCAATGTTTGAGCGTCAGAACCGGATATAAGCGAAAGAATATTGACCCCGATAAGGGTACCGGACTGCGCAAAAAGAAACTCGCGAGCGCGAATATTATCAAAAAGAATCGTGCCGTCAGTCGAAGTGACGACAGTTGCATCGTAGGCATTCTGGAAGAGATTGTGAAGCTCCTCTTCAGTCAGAGTTGACTCGTCGCCACCATTAGAGGCAATCTGAGATGAAACGGGTTTTGCCAAATCTGCCGCGTCAGGCAGAATATCAATGCGCATAGTACGACTCATACGCGGAGAAATTCGCGCCTCTCGAGAATCTGACGCCGCCGTAGCAGTCTGAAGCGGTATCGCTCTATTTATACCCTGATGCATATTTTATTCCCACCCAAAAACGACTTTTAATAATTTTCCTTCTTAAAACTACGCCCCATAAGTGCATTAACGGCATCAGCAGGTCTTACGCCTTCGTTGCAAAATTGATGAACCAAAGAGCAAATCGGCATCTCCACATCAAGACTTCTGGAAATCGCATTAACGATATGTGAATTCCAAACCCCTTCGGCGACCATATTCATACCGGAAACAATACTTTCAATTGCCTCACCCTTACCAAGACGCTCACCGACAGCATGATTACGGCTGTGGCGGCTTGTGCAAGTCACAACCAGATCTCCAATACCGCTGAGCCCGGCAAATGTTTCCGCGCGAGCGCCCATTGCCACTCCAAGCCTGGTCATCTCGGCAAGACCCCTTGCCACAAGAGCAGCGCGCGAATTATCGCCAAAGCCCATACCATCTGAAACACCTACGGCAACAGCAATAACATTCTTAATTGCTCCGCCGATTTCCGTCCCTGACGGATCGGTCCCCGTATATACACGAAATGTCTGACCTGAAAAAATTCTCTGCACCGTTTCAGCACGGCGCAAATCTTCACAAGCCGAAACAACGCAAGTCGGAAGGTTCCTTGCGACTTCTTCAGCATGACTGGGGCCTGACAAAACAACAACATTCCTGATTCCAAGAATTTCAGATGCGAGCGTGCTCATGCGGCAGTGACGAATCTCATCAAAGCCCTTAGTGACAGACACGACAAGTGTCTTATCATCTATTATAAGGCCCTTAAAAATCTCACAAACAGAAGCATAATACTTGGAAGGTGAAGCAAGAACTACACATTCAGCATCGGCAACCGCATCCCCAGGATCAGAAGTAAAAAGAATGTCTGACGGTATCCGAACTCCCGGAAGATAACGGGGATTTTCACCCAGAAATCGAATCTCCTCAACATAATCGGCGGAAGCCCCCCAAACGGTAACTTTATGCCCGTACCCGTTCAACAATAGGGCAAGAGCCGTCCCCCATCCTCCGTTACCAATGACAGAGACATTCATCAGTCAGCATCCTTCCATGAAGCCCGACGCGCCTCTTCGGCGACCTTTTGTTTTTTGGTAAATGAAAATCTCGATTCGCGCCCCTTTGCAAGACGGCAAATATTTGAACGATGGCGCAAAACAACGGCAATGGCAAGCAGCGAAAGAAGTATGGCGGATGGAAGCCCTATGTAAAACCTAGGAATCCAAACCAATGACCCCAAAGCAATTGCAGCAGCAATTGAAGCCACAGAAACATATCGTGTCAAAAGGAAGAATAGCACCCATACGGCAAAGGCGATACCAACAGCAGATGGCACTATCCCCAAGAGCATGCCGGCACTGGTAGCCACGCCCTTGCCGCCCTTAAAGCCGAGAAATAACGGCCAAGTGTGACCGACTACAGCACAAAGGCCTCCAAGCAGCTTCATATTTGCGGAAACCTCTCCACCTAAAATCATAACCGCCAAAGACGGAATCCAAAAGGCAGAGACAAAACCCTTTAAGGCATCCAAGACAAATGTCAAAATTCCCGGGCCCTTGCCTAATGTTCTAAAGACATTCGTAGCGCCGATATTGCAACTACCAACCTTGCGAATATCAACACCCTTTGTCTTTGCGACTAAAAAGCCAAATGGTATTGAGCCTAAAAGATATGACGCTGCAGCAATCAAGATATAAGCGCACATAATTCAACCTCCAATTAAAATTCTCAACACACCTAGAGACATTCCTCACAGTAAAAACGGCAACTTAGCCCTATGAAGTGGCTCTAAGAAATATTTCATAAAAAAAGTCACATAATAATACTACCAAAAAGCGACCTAGAGGGAAAT
>JAZUMF010000122.1:0-6493 GCA_045603485.1 Kiritimatiellia bacterium
TCTTATCTTGCAGAGCCGCTGACAGTGCGCGGGACTGCGACGAATGCAGAAGGGCTTTCCGCATCCGCCAACTGCACGACAAACTTCACGGTCGTGAAGGTGGATGTGACTATTGGTGGCGTAGGCGAGGAAAAGGAAGAGTCAGAAGGCGCGTTTATCCAGTATGTCGCGGATGCGGCGAACGGAGATATCAGTGTAGATGGAACGAATAAGTTTGTGTCCGTTAGGTTCACTTGTGAGCCGCATAATCTTCCAGATAATGAGCAGGTGAATATATCTTGTACAGGACCAGGTGAGCTATACGAGAAGTTGCCTAGTGGTGAACTTGTGAGAGTAGTTTCAAAGAATTATTCGGCAAATGAGATTTCGAGGTTCGAGTTTGCGCTTCATGGACATGAGGCATCAGAATCTTGTAAAGATGGACTAATCAAGATAGAACATCCGACGAGCGGGGCCGTGGATGTTGCGAAGTATACGAATGTAAGGATTGACATCATTGCCAGTTGCGACAAGTTGCCTGCTTCTGGAAGTTTCGGCAGAAATCCAGAAGTATTCAAGGGGGCTAGTTTGGACTTTGGAACCCCAGATGCGGTTCCACCCAATTGGTGGTTGCCGGGGACGAAGGAAAATCCCAGTTCTCAGTCTCTCAATGTATTTTTCAAATACATTAAGAATGATAACGACGAGCCTGGGGACTTCATAGTTAAATTTGATGCGGACATAATGCCTGTGGATATATTGGATATCTGTAATATAGAATGGAGTCAGACGGACGGCCCGGCTATAGCATCGCTTACGAACATTAATAAGGGTCACGCAGAATTGAAGAATCCTTCACCGATCGGAGACAAGCTTACTTCTGTGTACAAATATCGTATAACTGTGTCAATCGGCGGTTTTGAATTGAAAAGCGAGGCGTGGGTTATGCTACCTCGCGCCGGCGGCGAAATTTCGGAATGGCTTGTGAATGAGGTTCCAGTGGCAATAGGTAGGGCTAATCAGTGGAATCTTGATGTAAGGAGGGCATGTTTGTCTGACGGCATGGATCCAAGAGAAGTGGATGAATTCGTGAAGGGGGATGCTTGGAAGTATATAGCATCAGATGAATTTGATTATCAAGGTGTTGCTTGCGATGCGACCTCGAGATACTCTTATACGGATAACGATCTTCCAATTGCAGAGCGAAATAATAATGATTTCGATGAGCCTTCTTATGCGACACTAAAAGGGATTGTTGTTCATCGTGCGAAGATCAACAATCTTCTCTATTGTGTGTGTGGGCGGGTTTTGGGATATTCGACCTGGGAATTGAAGATGGGAGCATATTTTAATGCTGTAATGCGGAGGCAATGGGACAACCCTCAATCTCAGGCTGCGATAGCTTTAGGTGGCGAGTTGTATGACAAATGCAAAGCTGGTATCTCACTCGTTCCCCTAATTACAACAAATGCGGCGAAGCGATTGCAGACAACAGATTCTCCAAAAGGTCTTAATGATGTTAATCTTTGGCCAAATGGCAAGCCTTCTCCTTCGGGATTCTGGTTTCCAACTATGTCTACAAACTACAATACATTAAAGGAAGGTGACCAGTCACGACACGATCGTGGGTCAAAACGGGGCACTCGGTAGAAAGGAATATTGTCATGTATAAATTTTTGGTTGGAATCATTGGATTGTTGATGCAGACTACTGTAAATGCGGATGCTTCTCGGTTTGTGGAAGTAATGGACAAGTGTGATTCATTGTGGCGTGAAAAAAAATATGACCAGCTCTATAAGTATGTTGGGGAGGTGGCAGGAGCGAATCCGAAATATGTGCCCGCGCGACTTCTTTTTGCGTGGCGAGAAGAACAATTTGGTTGTCAATACGAGGCCGAGGCAAAGGCACTTAGGGGTCTTACGAATCAATTGTGCGGGATTTTCTGCGAAGTAAACCCGGAATTGTTTTTTAGACTTGGAATGATGGCTGATGACGCAGAACGTATGGGTAGATTGTGCACAGAGGAGGGGAAAGATGAAAAATATCGGAGAAGCAACTATGATCCGCGGAAAAAAAGAACAAAAGCACCATATCTGCAGAGATGTTATAGAGATATACCATTCCTTGTTCCGGATGTCTCGCTTGAATGCACGGGAATTTCACGAAATTTAGGAATTCATAGGCGTAGAGGTTATAGGAACAAGATCTTAAATAAGGACGATTTAGGCAAGATGATATTTGACGACAAAATTTCCTACATAAGGAAGAAGTCTATTATGGATGATTATGTGTTAGGAATTGCTGGGGAAGAAGGTGTATGTGGAGTGATTTCGATGTTTGGCAACGAAGCCATTCAATTAAACGGCTACTATGCACTTTCGCTGCTCAGGGAGAAGGGGAGTGAGGCGAAACGGCTCATAAAGGAATATGTAGAACGCGAGGATTCGTCGATTGGCGCGGACGAGGCCAAGCGCATGGCGGTATGGGCGCTCTTGCAGTTCGCCCACGACGACCCCGAGGTTGCGTCCTATCTTAAGCAATTGCCAAGTAAGATAGATAAAAGCAATTGGAAAACGCTAGCGTATCTAAAAGATGCAATTAGTCATTTGGAGCAAGGGTGTAATCGTCATTTTTTAAAACGCGGTGTGAAGTAGTGTATTGATTTGTTAGTGTTATGAGAATGTTATTATTGGACGCTTACTTGAACATGACAGTAGATTATTCTACGACTGAAGAAAAGTTGCTTGGTTTTTATACGACATTACGAGTTACTAGAATTGATCAGGGGTTTCCCGTAAGCTTTCCTATAAAATGAGAGGAGTCTATACAATGAAGCACAACAAAAGTGCAATAACGACTATTCTAGTTGGAGTAATTCTATGTTTGGGGTCTCTTTTGTCTGCTAATGATCATAAGAAAGTGGTCATTAACATGAACGAATTTAAGGTTTCTGAAAAGGAATTTAAAGCATATCTTGATTCGACGGGGCTTGGTGCGATGATGTCAAATGACAAGGGCGAACTGATTGGAGGGTTATTCTGGAATGATGCCGCTTGGATAATGTGGCAGAAAAATATATTTCTTCCTACCAATGACTTTGATCGCGCGGAGTGGCGATGGTCTACAAATGTGGTTGCAGGAAATCTTCAGATGCAAGAGTGTGAGTCGAAGGCTCCGTTCTTTGATATATTCTTTGCTGGTGATGTAATTGCCAAGGGAGAGGTGAAACAGTATGAATCGTGTAGAAAACAAAAAGAAGCGTTCTTGAACAAGTATTCTGGGCCTGCCAATTCCAGCAGGTCTCCATTATTTAGTTTTTCACTCGTACAACGCCTTGATGTGTCGTATCTGGGCGCAGAAACGAATATGCTGTACATAACGGAGCGCGGCAGTCTTGAGGATAGCGTGACTTATAAGAACATCACTTTGAAAATCAGATACAAAGATGATAGTTTGTCAAAACACAGAAAGGCGATTGCCGAGGCGCTTATGACGGCAGGGGCCGTCACGAAGCCTAAAGCATCAAAAGTGCCAGTTACGATTAAAACAGATGAGAATAATTGAAAATTAACAAGAGGACATCTAAAAATTATGGGGCAGAATCGTTTTTAGCGAAAGAGTGGGTGACATGATTAAAATATATACGGTGATATGGTTTTCCTCTGTAGTATTATTGCAAGTAATGGCGTTTGCAAAGTCAACTGGTGTTCGTCCCCTTGCTGTGGCTAATGATTTAAAGTCAGAGTTGGCGCGGTACACTCTTCGCGCTTACGAGAATCGTGAATCGACGAATATTGTTCAGGGCTTGTTATTCATTCCCAAACCGCGTGGAAATAAACCTCTTCCGATGGTTGTATATATACCTGGGAATGGTGAAATAGGAGATATCTCCCGGCATTTCAGACAGCGAGCCATTTTTGAGCGGATTACATCAGAAAATTTCCAAGAGAAATATCCATGTTTTCTTCTTGCTTTGACACCGCCATCTAGTGCTAAGACTATTCTTGGAGGGATGCCGGGCAGTCCCACTAGGCTCCAAAAGGCTCTAAGAGATTTTGTTTTTGATGTATGTATAATCCAAAAGCGTCCAAAAGTTGATATGAATCGTCTTTATGTAACAGGGTTTTCTTATGGTGGTGTAGGCGCATACGCTCTTGCCCAACATTTCCCAAAAGATTTTGCGGCAGTTTTACCCATTGCGGCATTGCCTCCGCTTCCAGAGTATTTCAATAAAAATAATCCAGGAAACTGGTGGCATTTTCATAACGAGGGAGATTATGCTAATCATAGTATTGATGTTCAAGATGTTGAAAAATATGCAAAACTTGTAAACGAAGCTGGAGGTGATTTCCGCATAGGGACTTTTCCTGCGTTGGGGCATGACGCATGGACCAAGACCTGGCGTGAGGATGTAGTATGGGATTGGATGTTTTCAAAATCATTGAATGGTCAGGTAAAGCAATTGACAAAGAAAGGTAAAGGCGCAGACTTAATTCCACTTTCAATTTCATTTGCCAAATGTACATCGAGCGTGCCAGGAATTGACAGAAACCATGGGCCAGAGCGCGTTATTGATGGCCTTGATGCGACATGGTATGAGCCGCTTAAACCATTCACAAAACATGATTGGTGGCAGGTCGATTTGATAAAACCAATACAAGGGCGTTTTATTGTCGTCTCAGGTGATGATAAGGGTAATAAACTTGTAAAAAGTGCATACGTTGAAACTTCTATTGACGGAATACACTGGCAGCGTGCTGGACATTTTTCAAAGAAAAATGGTGTATGCAGCTTTACATCGCATAGAAATATACGCTTTCTACGTATTAAGTCAACCACTTCCAAGCCGCAAAGACTTTGTATTAGACGATTAAAAATTATTTTGGATGGGAAATGATGGGAATTCGGATATCTAGTCTGTGCAAACGCATCGCTGTATTGATGATTTTCCTATACAGCCTTTGGCAAGGACTCGATGCTGTATTATCGTCTTTGAACTCTTCAGAGTCAATATCATATATATTAGATTGGCGGACAGCAGCAAAAAATGCCCCTAAAGGAGGACTTGCGCTTTTATGTGATGATATATCAAATATCAAACCTGTTGAGCGCTCTCGTCTTATTGCAATGTCATGGGAGCGCGCTCCTTATCCAATTGCAGTTGTTGACGCTCAATGCGATATAGGGAAAATCGATGTTATTCTTTCTTCAAAATGGATTTCAAATTCAAAAGAGAAGTGGTTAAAAGATAATCAATTTATTAGTTCGACGGCAAGTGAATATGTAAACACGTGGATAAAGTCTTCTGCTATCAGTCGCTCTATTGAAGTTAGTCCAGCACAATTTTCACATATAAGGGAGGTTTGCATATTGATTATAGAGTTTTTGTTGATGCTTGTCATTTTTGCCAAAGTTTTGAAGATTAATAATGTTAATAAATGGCAAATGTCTATATTAGGAATAGTGGCGGTGCTACTTGGTATTGTAGCGATATCTCACCCGCTCTTACCTCCTAATGGTCTTGGAATATATGGAGGAAAAGCGAAGTTACTGTATGAGTTCGGAGGAATTCCAAAGACATTTTTGGAATCGGTAGGAGGCGAAGTTCTTCAGACTTTGTATCCGCCTGGCTTGACACTTCTTACATATATGCATTTTTTGCTATCAGGGGGATGTGGAGATCGTTTTGTGCAATTGCTAGTTGTTTTTGCTATGGTATTTATCTGCCTAGTGATGGTGCAAAGAGTAAAGACTTTTTCTAGTGCAATGATTGTTATTCTGTTTTGTCTTTCGCCTATCACAGTTAGAATGTCATCAGGTTTTTATGCAGAACCTTTTGTAGCTCTGATGCTACTAGTGGGTTGGGTGAAAATCAGTGATGGAAGATTTTTTATAGGATGTTTTTTAATGGGTCTTGCGGGTTTCTTTCGTTTGGAAGCCGGTGTTGTTGCTGCATTATTCGCGATGGTAGCGAGAGCAGACAATCCAAATGTGCGTAATATGATTTTAGGTGGTTTATTGTCGCTTTTCCCCTTGCTCTTTTGGCTATTAATTGCAAGGTTGTGTGGCTATAGAAATGTGTCAGATTGGGATTTTTGCTCTTTACCGAAAATTGGAAATATTGTATACGCGGCTTGGTGCGAAATAAGGACATTGGGATTGTATGCGCTTCCAATTATAGTGATACATTTCTTTTCTTGTTCTCGTAAAGCACTTATGTGTCGTGAAAATATCGTTGCAATTATACCAATGTTGATACTTTTAGTTTTAATTCCATTGGTTTGTGCATTCTATACTTCGCCTTACGCATCATGGATGATGGATAATACAATCCCACGTCTTTTATGGTATATTTCCATAATACCATTATATGAATTGCTTTGTTGTTCAAATTGTGGTAAAATGCTAATATGCAAATTAAAAGGCTAGTCCTACTCATTGCATTATTTGCAATCAGATGTGCAGTGGCAGATACTGTCACTAACTCTTTTATCATAGCAGATGGCCCAGGCGT
>JAZUMF010000123.1:0-22877 GCA_045603485.1 Kiritimatiellia bacterium
GGGCACCCCCCGCTAACATTCCTCCCAATATCATTTTAACAATCAATCGCATTAGTTCTCACTAGTGCTAGATTTCCATTTTCCTTTTCACATCATCCAAAATATTTTTTTCACTTTCGCTATTGACGCAATACATATTTGCTCCTCTGCGATAAAACTTTCATTTTGGGGGACAGTCCTTTTTGTTTCCCTCCACCCAGACGCATAACTCATCATTGACTAGGTATCACTTGATAATGTATAATCAACTCGCAATTGGCAAAAGGGACACATCGCGTGTCTCACTTTTGGGGTAGGGTTCAGAACATGGGTAAATCGCAAGACAAACTGAAGGAAATGAGGCAGTTGTGGCTTTCGGATAAAATGGTAGCTACATCCGAAGAGCCGCTTGAACCGAGGTGCGTTTGCAGAAGGTGTTTCGACGGCTTGCGCGACGCGGCGGAGGCATGGCTTCTGCATCGCAGCGGGGTAATGCCGTTGATTCTAAACATATTCGGAGGGCGGTTAACATGAAGGTAAAGGCATACTTGGGGATTGCGTTGAGAACTCTGCTCATCCTTTTGTCCGTATATGTAATCCTCTACACCGTCAGGTTCTTCAAGGCGAACCACAGAAGGTGGCGCGAGACTAGGTTCGTCAAGGTGTCGGAACTGCCCGAGGAGGTTCGTTCACGCGTGGAATTGTGGGGCGATCCGCCTGAAAGCATTGAAGTCCTCGCCATGCATCAGGACATTGACGGCGATGGGATTGCCGAATTGATTGTGGATCACTGCCCGTATGAAAGAGGTGCCGCAAATTGGTGGTACGCCATCTGGAAGAAGCAGCCCTCCGGCATTTATCACGAACTTGGGAGTTTCTGCGCAGATTTCTACTTGTTCATCCCCAGCTTGCGTATATACGGGAATCCGGGAATACTGTGCGACCACGGGACGATCGAATGGGTGCCTTGGAAGGACGGGAAATATGACTGTCGCGGCCCGGTGATTTAGTGTCTTATCCGCAAGTCTGTAATCCGCCAGCGCCTGCTGGATGGAAAGTTCCGGATTCTGCATTTGGTCAATCCGTTCCGCCGCGACCTTGGCCATCCACATTTTGAACAGCTCGGCCTTGGGCGAGGGAATCGACTGTATGACACGAAACATCTGCTCGGCGGTCGCCACATCAGTTTTGTAGTACTTGCCGTCAGCGGCTCGCAATTTCAGTTGGTTACAATTTGTAACCGACTGGTTTCCTTCTTTTTTCAATCGGTTTTTAAGCACTTTCCAGTAATTAGCCGGATTGACGCTTTCGGTCAACACCGCCACCACATCGACAATGGAGAAGTACCAAATCTCCGCCTCGTCATCCCAAGCGGAGCGAATCTTTCAATCTCCGAAAATTTTTATTATTTCTTGCTTGGACATCTCAACAACTCCTAATTATTCAACTTAGCTATTTGTTGTTTCTTTCGCGCATTTCAAGGTGCGTAGCGACTTCTGTTATTTCAGCGACGAACGAAACCATTCTGTCGCTCAATGTGTACCGAGGGCAGTTTGCCTTTATCCAATCTGTTTCACGTTTTCTCATCTTCACTCCTTGCGCTCACATTGAAATTATACCATACTGCTGCGCTTTTCAAACGCAATCTGCCGTCAAACTTCATCCGTCACCCTTCGCAGCTCCTCGCGGATGCGATCGGCCTCTTCCTCGTCACTATGCATGACGGCATACTCAAGAGATGCGCCTGGCCCGCCGTAGCGCACGCGCGAAGGCGGCTCAAGTCGCTTGATTGCCTCTATCGTACTTGTCCTCCGTAGCGCGCTGCGCGAATGAGGATCGTCTCTCTGCGGCATCGCCATAGTCGCTATTTCACCATTTCTACTCCACCAATGGGGAGTGTCCTATTAGTAGTATCCTTACCGCGTACAGTGCCATTGTCTTACTCCGTCGGATTGCGATCAAGTGGCGGTCGCGTATAGCCCACTCAGTCGACGATTTTCCATACTCCGCGCGTGCCACCTTTACGCCAGATGCGCCCAGAGGCCTTAAGTCGCGTCAAGGCTCGCTCGATTGTGCGCGTCGTCACATTGGCAATCTTTGCAATCCTTGCCGCAGACATCTTGGCGTCATCACGCAGGCACTTCATGATGACTTGATCAAGATTTGAGTCTCCTGCGTTGACATTGCCGACAAGATTACCGACATTACCGACAGAATTACCGACATTACCGACAGATGTTACACCTTCGTGCGTAAAGCTCTCACCACGCCGCTTAAAACTGATGGCTACGGTGCTTCCGCCAATAGTGATCAGAGGCGCGGGAACGCCCGCCTTTGCACAACGGGCGAAGATTCGCGGCAATCCCGTCCCCCACTTCTCGATCATTCCCATCTTGTGAAAAATGTCAGCCAGGACAGGATTGCGCAACTTGCTCTTGCCGGATACCATTTCATCCTTCGTGAGTCCGTCAAACAGAGCACCTGGCGAAACCACTTCCACGCGTCCGGGCGACACTGAAACTTGCACGTATGCATGTTGTCTGTAATCCCTATGGGCAACGGCGTTGACAATAGCCTCTCGCAATGCCTCTGGTGGAAGCTCGTAGGAATCCTTTCGATACAGGCCTTCAATCTTCGCCCCGCGCCGTATCGAACGCAACAAGAATTTGTACGATTCCTCCACTTGGTCGATGAGAGATCCAGAATATTCCTGGCGGTCAATGAACTCCGTCCGCTCGTCATCGACAAACACCGCGCACTGAACTCGGGCGAAATGATCGTTGTTTGTTGACAGCCATTGAAAAGCGACGGACGGATGCCATTTGCCACCGATCTTTTTAACAACGCCCCATCCTTCAAGCATGTTCGGCGTGACCTTGATCCGCTCGCCGGAGTTTTCCGCATGCGCGGATGTGATTCGCCGGCACAACTTCATCATTGCCCCTTCAGACACAATTTCTTCATCTCGTATGACGGCATCGTATGTGCGATTTCCACCACGCAGGATCAAGTCTTCAACTTGCTCACGTTCCGCCTTGCGGGTAGTCGCCCCGACGCGAACATAGACGCCATCCAACCCCTCCGCCTTGATATGGTACGGCGTATTGCGTCCCGGATAGATATCGACGACAAGCACCGTCTTCCCTCCTATAGTTTCGCGGGAGAATGATGGGACAATGGCCGGAGCACATGCAGATGATATCGCGGAAGCAAGGCCATCCTCCATTTTCCGTAGTTTGCCATCCGGCACGCCGACGACATCAAGCGCTTTGTCGTCAATTCCGAAGACGACGCTGCCGCCCAAGCCGTTCGCAAACGCGACAACCGTTTTCAAGTACCGCTTGTCGTGCAAGTTTTCCTTGTATTCCACATCCTGCAATTTGTCACGGTGCATGGCGTTCTGCTTCTGGTCTCTATCTAGCATGGTTTCGTTCTTGGCTTACACTGCAAATTCTATTGAAAAATGTTACCAGAGGCTGCCATGATAAATTGCTTCAATTCGGTTATTCTTTTTATCAAAGCTTCACATCCCTTGACCATTAGGACGATTTTCTCCAGACTTGCCAACAATCCACCAAGCACCGTCTTGTTTTGCTTCTTCGCTTGCAACTGCTCTTTTATCTCGGTAAGGATGTCGTCTATTTCCTTAAGATGCTCTTGGGCGAGTCCGTTTTCCCTTGCCGTATCCAACAATCCCTTCTCTAGTTCGGAGAAACGCCTATCGTCAAAATAGTTGTTTTGAGTTGCAGTAACCATCGCGTTGTCATTCGCTATGACGACTTGCCCTCCATTGTTCTGGATGTTGTACGACCGTTCAGAGTCAATCTTGATGTTCATGGTTATGGAGTGAAGATAGAGGTTGAGATCGTCGATGAAACGCTGGGCTATTGCATGGATAAACGCTTCAACGGATGCTTGGTAATTTCCAATACTTCCTGTAGAATCGTACGCTCGCCCAATTGCAAATATGGCTCCAAATGCTTCTTTGTCATTATTCGTGTTCAAGCATTTCCGAATTATATAGTTTAGCTGTGCAAGCTCTTCGTCAGTCTTGTATGGGAATTTGAACTGAACCTTGCCAAAGCCATTGGCGACGGATTGAATGTCCGAGTCCAACTCCGCTTCGGAAATCGGCAAGTTGCAGCTACGAACATAGTCGGCGAGGATTGGGGTGCCGTCGACATAGTCCATGAATTGCCGCAGCGTTCCAACGGCATCGCGGAATTGCATCCCCATAACCCGCCCTGCGCGGGTGCGGAATTCAAAGTCTATCGTGCGCAACTCTTTGTCTGTTAGGCTAATCATGTAGTTTCTCCGCAGAATGGACAGTAGGAGCCGGTGAAATTCGTCAACGGATGGACACGGAATGGCCGTCCGCAAAAACGGCATTCAACTTTTTCAAACGAACGTATGTCCGGGAAAAGAAGGTTTTCATGCTCCTTGCTGAAATTCGTAGTGATCTTTATGGAAATGGGCGCATGGCTGTTGTGAGTGTTCAAGCATTCTAACTGCTTTTCGATTTCGCCGGCGAAATGATTCAGGACCTTGGCTTTGGCAAGTTCCATTACGGATTTTGGGATATACGATTCGCTTTTTAACCCGCATGAGGGACACCAGAACTCATAAGTGTCATCCGCATTGAATTCCTCACCGCGCATTTGAAACGAATCGCGGCAAAGCGGACACTCAAAAGTCGCATAGCCGTCCTGATCAAGGGGTAGTCGGATTGTAAATTCGGTTTCCATGCGTGTATAAACAATTCGCGCGTTTTTCCCAAATGCAGATGGAATTATGCATCTTTCTTCTTGCTCCAGCTCTTTCCAAACAAAGCCCCTTGGTCGTCGGAAAGGCGAAGAACGGCAAATCTTTCCAGCGTGTCGCAAGTTTGCTTGTCATACGAATCGGCTTTGTCCAAAGCGATGAACACCTGTTTGGGTGATTGGTCCTGATACAATTGAATGAGTTTAGACAATGGTTCGTCTCCAATGTTTTTGAATATCAAGGAGTCGTGGACCAAAAGTGGAAGTCTCGTCAACCCCATGATAGCCAGGTCCAATACAACCATGCTTTTGAAGGCCGTTCCAGTACCTTCGTCATTTATGGTCCGAAACTCGTATTTTGACGAATTTAGAAGGATTTGAGGAGGTTCCTTTGTCCCCTCGTAAATCATTGCGTCGATCTCGGCCATCTTTGCATTAAGGGCTGTCTGAATCGAAACGAGCGTGTCAGCGCTTTTATCGTTGTATCGTTTGAGCAACACCGCGCGGTTCTCCTTCAAACGCTGTTCCTCGTCCCGTTTTTCAAGACGCTTCTCAATTGAGGAAATATCTTTTTCGTATTCCGCATATTCTTGAAGAATTTTGCGAGACACTCCTCCCAAATCTGTTTCATTCGCAAGCTCATGTTCCAGCTGACTTTTGGTCTCGCGTGTCGATTTTAGTTCTTCCGATTGAACCGCTATTTCATCTGCCACCTCCTTGGCAAGTATCTCTGCCAGTTGTCTGTGGAATGATTCGACTTCCTCCAGTCTCTTAAGTGAAATTCCGGGAAACAACTGCCCAATAACCTTGAAATCGTCAACAAAACGAATTTCGCCTTGCTTTTCTTGGGACCTCAGGCGTTCTAATTGGAATTCCAACCGACTCTCCCGTGCACGCACAACCTGTAGATCACGCTTGAGATTTGCCACGCGCATGGCTTCTTCGGCCGACTTCCCCTGCAAATCGACAGACTGGACAGCATCGTCTTGCATCCGACGCAAGTCGGCAAGCTGTTTAACAAGTTCGGCAGCTTCTTGCTTTGTCGGAACAGATGCAACATGGCCATATTTGACCCCATTACGAAAGGCGTCGAGGCTTTTTTGGGATTCTTCAGCCTCTTGCTGTGCTTCTTCAAGATCGTGGAAAAGTCCAAACGCTTTCTGTAGAAATTGAATGGCATCTGCCCCTTTTGCCTGCGGAACTGCGTCAAGTGGTCTCAGCTCATTATGATTCTCGCGGTGATATACGCGGATGAATCTGGAAACCATTCCCCTGAATGACAGCCCGGAATCTTCCAGTTCGTAGTTTTCCGCAAGAAAATCACGATACTGTTGTATTGACCATTTTTCCTTCTGGCGGTAGTCCGAATCGCAATAATCCACTTCCGTAAATGATGCGGTTCGACGTGAGAAAAAGAAGCTATTGTCCCTAAAACGGAATTCAAATTGGATTGTGTGTTCGCCGACATGTTTTACTGCATCACGAACCTTTGTCGCATAGTCATCGCCACCGAAAGCAAAATCAAGCATCATCAGAAAAGTAGATTTGCCGATGGAATTCGTTCCCGTATTTGTCCCAAGAACAACATTAAGCCCCTCGCGGAATCGGATTGGGGGACGAGGGCGTTCTAATTCCTTGAATGCGTCGCAACGGATCTCAACCAGCATGGCAAATCTCCTTGTTTTGGTTCAGTTTCACTAGTCCAATCATGAAGAGAAAATCGAGAATCTGGAAAAAGTCAGAAGTGCTACATTCTTGTGTCTTTGAAAATCGAAACAATTCAAACAACGAAAGTCCCTCGTTGGGGATTCTTTTCACCAGTTTGCCCGCCATTGGCAAAATGCTTTCACCATAAGGGGTCACTTTACTCGGAAATCTCATTAAACACCTCGCAATTCTGTATGAAGAATGAAACGGCCGCTTCACATGCGGCTCTTGATCCGTCAGTTTTTGAACGCACCCAATCCACCAAGCCGTCAAACACCTGCTCTTTGTTTAGAAACAGATATTCCCGTTCTTGCTTGAGAAATGCTTGACGGAATTGATTGGCAATCATTTCAAACGTTGAAGAACGGAGATTGTCCGCTTTCTGGAACAGATGTTTGAGCGTCTCGTAATATGTAGTCACAAGACTAAGGACTTTTCGCTGTAACGCTCCTTTTTCGATTTTCCTTGTCACGGCCAATGGTTTGAATGACAGTTCTACCAATTCTGAATCGTCAAGAACGGCGAGGCGCCCTAAAACCATCTTCAACTCTGATTCTAGGTCTACATATGCAGTCTCATATCTTGCTCGATTTTTTGCGATGAGTTCCTGTTTCTTTGTATAAAGCTTTAGATAGTCCTCCCTCGTAGTCCAAAAATCTTGCCATCCATGGCAATCATGGCAAAGCAAAACGATATTTTCCAAGCTTTCGACATCATCAGGTTTGGGGACTCCTTTTAGTATTTCTTCTTGGTCTGGCGTGGGACTATGGGGATAGATATGCGCTCTCTCATAAACCGGCATTCGGCGCCCATTCTTTTTCTTCACCAATGGATGACCGCAAAATGGGCATAGCCCTCCCGTTTCGTCAAGTAACTCGCGGTCTTGCATTTCGGTATACTTTCGCCGATTCTTTTCAGACTTCGTCATTTTGTGTCCTTCACAATCTCGATTTCTTCGCCTGTAAGGCCGTAGAGTCAAAAGAGTTCTCTCTCCTCCATATTTACTTCACTCCATCGGCTTGATCATGGATTCGATGAAACCCTTGTACTCAGTGATGTCGTACTTGGAGTAGAGCTGACGATCGATGTCGGGAATCGGCTTCGACCAGTCGATGTCCGACGACGCGGTAAAGTCCTGGAGCGGAACGAATGCATACACCTTCGAAAGAGCATCCTGCGTGTTTTTACGCGCGGACACGAGCATTCTCAGAAATCTGGTTTGCAAGTAGCGGGCAAAGTTCTTTGCTTCTGCAGCGCTACTAAACTTGGCGTATATGAACGTCTGAGAGCAAACCGATCCTTTGGGAGCTACAATCGCCGGACTGAGAACCAACGGATCATTTCCTGAGCCACCGGCCTTTGGAATAAAAACCTTATTGGAGTCAATGTCTTGGGCGTTTTTCTTTATGTCCGAACGCCGAACATACGCGACAATTCGCTTTTGTTTCTCCCCAAGTAGATCAAGTCGGATAGTAAACGCCCCTTCTCGTTTTTCACTGATCGGGAATGGCTTTTTTTTGCTTTCGGCTGGATTGGTGGGGATTCCAAATGGCGTGTCTCCGGAAAGAATCTCCGACACGAAGTGGTCCTGGCCAAGTCGCTTGGCCTTCTGGAGAACCTTCTTGACGATTTCAGCGAGCGTGGGATTGCGAATGAAGATGTCGGATTCCGCAAGATTCCTTTCGGGAACGGAAATGGTCTCGCCTCCTTGACAAAGAGTGTAGTTGCACGGACCATTGTGTTTAGAGTCGCGCAAGTAATAGCAAACACCGGCCTTGATCTCAACATCTCCAGGGAAGGCGTCGTTTCCGTCGGCATAGGTCTTGAGCGACTGAATTTGACCCGATTCGAGCATTTCCTTTCGAAAAGCGCCGAGGAGATTTTCGCGTCCGCCCGTGAACCAATTGGCACGAATGATGAAATCGGAATACCGCTCCGAAATCCTTGCGCCTATCAGGCTGTAGTCCTGGTAAATAGGGGCGTCGTTCGTTCCTCCTGAACCGCCCTTTTCTTGATACGGCGGATTGGAAATCACGAGGCCGATTTTCTTGCACATGGTCTGTTCTCCTTCGGCGATCTCGTCGCCGATTGCAATCGTGTCAAAGTCCTTGTTCTGGGTGAGAAGGCGTTTGATTTTCGCGTAGTCAAGCGTCTTGCCATCTTCCTTCCTGATCTTGAGCAGGTCGTAGGTCGTCATGTTCTCGGGCCGGGCGATGCACGCTACGTCGAGCCCGAGGAGCTCGTACACTTTGCGAGTGAATTCGTAGGTGACGCCGCACATCGGGATGGCGAGAATCGACTGCGCCAGGTCGGCCGACGAGAGGCCGATGTCCGGCTCGGCGCAGCGGCGGACGACGGCGATGGCGAATTCGCCCATCTTGGCCGCGAGGTCGAGAATCCTCTTGCCGGACTCCACCAGCGCCTTCAGCTCCGTGCCGGGGATCTGCCGCACCATGTCGTAGGCGATGTTCGGCGGGGTGACGATCTTCGCCTCGCCGAGGCGTCCGAACTTGCGCATGGCGACGATGGCCTTCCGGACCGCCTCCGGGGTGTCCTTGTAGTCCTCGCCGAGGTCGATGTCCTGCGTCTCGTTGGCGAGGCGGTCGAGGTTCTGGATCTTGTAGTCCAGCTTCTGGAGGGTCTGCCACCCGACCTTGCCCCGGTAGCGTTCGAGCAGGCCCTTTCCAAGCCCGAGGTGCCGCGCGATCCGCCTGTTGTTCTCGCTCTTGTCGATGACCGCGAGGATTTCGTCGAGAGAATGGACGCGCTCGGGCACGAGGAAGGAATAGAAGACGATGAGGGAATGGAGCGTCTTGATGCGCCGGTCGCGCTTCTTCTGCTCCTCCTCCGAATCGCCGGACGCGGAATCCGCCGCCTCGTTGCCGCCCGCGCCTTCGCCCCCTCCGGCGCCGGGGGCCGCGTCGCCGGTGTCGGCGTCCGTCTCCTCGCCGGCGTGCGGCGCGATGGTCAGGCCCTCCTTGCTGCCGAGTTCCGGCAGGCCGTCGATGAAGCGGGCCAGTTTGGGGTCGTCGTGGACCGACCGGTCCACCGGTATCTCCTCGACCTCCTCGGCGACGCCGCGCGTACTGGAATACTGGCTGATGGCGGCCATCACATCGGAGGCCTCGACGCGGTGTATCCGGTCCTTGTTGAAGAGGACGATGGGGGAAACCTCAAGCTCCCGCGCGACGCGTTTCTCGAGCTCCCGGTTTCCGTTCGCGTCGGTGTTGACGTTGTAGGCCTGGGCGCGGGCCTCCTGGAGGCGGAACATTCGCGCGGGATCGAAATCGACGAGGAGCGTCTGCGGCTTCATGTTGAACTTGACCGTCCGCCCCTTCCCGTCGTCCATGATGCGGATGAAGCTCGACTGCAGGCGAAAGACGGCCTGGTCGTATTCCTGCGGGGACGAGGTGTCCTTGAGGAAGAGCATCGTGTCCCATTCGGGGACCGTGCTTCCGGTGAGCATGCGGTTGACCGTGAGCGTGAGCGTCTTGACGCCCTTCCGCTCGCAGTCCGAGATCGTCTTCACCACGTCGGAAATCTTGACGAAACCCTTCTTGACCTCCGTGCCGGAGATGTTGACGACCCTGTATTCGCCCAGCTTGCCGAAGGTCCCCCTGAATTTCCGGTTGCGCGGATCGAGAAGTGCTTCCAGGGCATCGCAGGAGGCGCAATACGGCAGGACACAGACGATGTGGTGGCACATCTGGCCCTTCTCGATCTTCTCGTACTTCAGGAACGGGAGAATCCCCGGTTCGTCCGTGGCGCCGCCGATCGCCCGGAGAAGATCGACGACCTCCTGCTCGTGGACGAATTTCCGGTGGAGGCGCCGGGGACTCGAGTCCTTCTCCATGCTCATCGGACGGAACAGCTCGCGGAAACGGCTCGTCTTGCCGGCCGCCTCCAGCTCCTCGAGCCTCTTGCGGGCGGACTCGTTGAGGTTGAAGGCGAAGCGGACCATCTGCGGGAAGCCGTAGTAGGGGTTGTCCCACTCCTCGTACGGGACAGGAAGACCGCTGTCGTCCGCGATTTCCCTGCCGTCCTTGTCTACCTTGTTCCTACCAACGTAGTCCGCGTTCCACTTGCGCTGCTCGTCGAGGATGTCCGTGAACTGGCAGAAGGAAACGATGTCCTCCTTCTGGAATTCGCTCCCCATCAGGATGCGGTAGGGGGTGCCGGAGAGGTGGAGCCGGACTTTCGCCTTGAGCGCCTTGACGGCCTTGGCCGCGTCCGCGGCGGACACGTCCTCGCCCTCCTTCACGTCGCGGCTCTCCTTCGGGATGGTCCGCAACGGTCGGCCGTATTGGTCGGCGCGGGCGGCGAAGTGGGTCTCGTCGATGACGAGCAGGTCGATCGGATTCGCGAAAATCTGCTCGTGGCGCGGCTTGATTGAGTCGCCCTGAAGGTCTTGAAGCGTCGCGAAAAGCACCACCTTGTGGCCGGCCGCCAGTTCTTCGGTGACGCGGGTGTACTTGGCGTCGAGGTCCTTCCGGGAAAGAAAGACGTATTCGCTGCGGAAGTCCGTGAAACCAAGGACCGTGTTCCGCCATTCGCGCGCCACGTCCGCCTTGCCGGAAACGACCACGACGAAGCGGGCGTCCAGCTCCCGTGCGCACTGGAGCGACGTCACCGTCTTGCCGAAGCGCATGACGGCGTACATCAGAAGGTTCGTGCGCCCCGCGCCAACCGCCGACTTGAAGCGCGCGACCGCCTCCGCCTGGTTCGGGCGAAGATGCAAATCCACGGGAGTCGGCTCCGGTTCGTCTTCGGCTTCCCTGCCGATGTCCTTGACGCTGTAGAACGAGTACTTGCCCGTGGAATGCGTGTGGTCGTCCCGGATGTCCGCCAAGGCCTCTTCGACGTGCTCCTTGCGGGCGTCGAGGAAGAACTCGTTCGAGAAATAGAGGTCCTTGCCGTCCGCGATGGCGGCCAGCGCCGTTTTGTCCAGGCGGATCAGGCTCTTGCTGTCCTGCAGGAACTGGTGGACCGAGTAGTCGCGGAAGAACACCTGGTCGTCGAGGACGGCGGGCCAGTCCCAGACGTCGCGGGTCTCGTCGATGGCGAAATGCCTCTGCCATTCGGCGATCCGCACGGGGACGGGGCGATAGGTATCGCCCACCTTGAGGTAGCGCGGCACAGACGTTGTCAGGAATGCGTAGATGCGAGGTTCGACGCGACCAACGATGATTTCGTCCAGCGGCTTTGTGTTCAGAAGGTCGCTCATGCTCTCACTCCCTTCCGCTCTTGTCCCTGAATGACCTCCCAGTGCCCGAAACGTTTTCCGCCTATCCGCTTTATTCGGTTGCTTTCCTGCAGAATGTTCATGTACCGAACAAGCGAACGTCTGGCGACATTCAACCTCTCCGACAACTTGTCTATGGTTATAGATGGCTCATTTTTAAGGACACTGACAATCCTTAGTGCCATAGTGCCATCCATAGTGCCATCTACAATGCCAATTAACGTATTTTTTTGCGCAGCTTTCCGCGAGGGCTCTACAGCGGGCACGTTTCGGAGCACGTTTACCCGCACGTCGATTCCGCCGTCTTCCAGTTGAAGGGGCTTCGCTCCGTAGGCGGCCAACTCTTCGGATACACGGCGCAGACCGCTGCCCCATTGCTCGATCACATTCATGTAGTTAAAGGCTTCGGCAAGAGCGTGGTTGCGGATCTTCGACCGCCCGGAAAGTACCCTCTCGACCGTGAGCCCGCGGGGCAGACCTCCCGGCGACGTGATCTCCACACGCGTATCGTAGACGGCGACGAAGATCGGCGCGTCATGCTCGAAGTAATTGCGATGGGCAAAGGCGTTGATCACGAGTTCGCGCAAGGCGTCCGGCGGCAGTTCGTAGAGATCCCTGCGCTGGATACCCTCGAACACGCAACCCATGTTAATCTTGGACAGAATGTACTTGTGCGCTTCCTCGATCTGCTCGTAGATTGGGCCAGTGAATTCGCGGCGGTCAACGAAAACGGCCTTCGAATCTCCCTTGAACACACCGCATTTTACACGCGTCTCAAACGCCTTGTCGCCGGTCAGCAACGCATACGTGTTGGATGCGACCCAACGGTTCCTCACCTTGGAAATTATACCCCATGCCTGAAGCTGGTTGGGCGTGATCTTCTTGACCGTCTTGCGCTCCGACTCGCTTCTGGCGTTGTTGCGTGCGATTCGATACATTCTGGCGCACAGCGCGGCAATTCGGGCCTCCGTGATTTTCGCATTCGGGCAAGGCTCGCTGTCGAAACTGCGTCCTTCGGCATCCAAGGCGAGTTCATGTCGTGTCGCATCGTCTGCGCGTTGCGTCGTGGCGCCGATGCGGACATAGACTCCATCCTTGTCGCCTTCTGCTTTGAGGAAATAGGGGCATCGCGATCCCGCCAGTACATCGAGGACGATTACAGACTTTCCGCCGACATCCTCGATTCCGATGTCGATGGGCACGCGAGGAGAACAGGCATTGCAGATGGAATTTGTAATTCCATCCATCTCGGCAAAGACTCTCGATTTGTCGATTCCCAGCACTGATCCATCGTTTGCGACGCCAAAAAGAATCGTGCCGCCCTTCCCATTGGCAAAGGCAATCACGGTCTTGAGATACTTAACTCTATCTTCGTTCGGCATGCGCTTAAACTCAAGATCGTATCCTTCACCTTGTCTGATCGTCTCTTGAATGTTCATGACTGCAACCTTTCTTTTTTGCGCTTTCGGTCCTCTTCATTCATGCGAATCAGGTCGACATACCTGAACGGTTTACGCTCTTCCCAATCCATGATGTTGCAGTATTGTCCGTTGTGTAGGAAAATACCATCGAGGGGCTTTTTGAACTTGCATCCCGGACATGGTTTCGTCAATGGAAGTTCTTTCGCCGGTTTTGCCTGTTCGGGTTCTCCAAACAAATCCATCTGAACACTTTTTGGTTTCGGCGGGTCTATCGGCTCGTCGTGGCACGTCAATGGAACAACGCCCTTGAGTCCATCCATTTGCCAGGTATTCCAGCTAATTATGTCGGCAAACTCAAGAAGTGTCGCGTGGTCTATTGGCTCGTCCGTGCAGTAGAACTTGTAGTATTCCAGCATCGTGTAAAGAATGTTCTCGCGGGCAAGGAGAAGATTGTCACCCTGCCACTCGAAACCAAGTGTCGCCTTGAGTGCGAGAACGGCATGTTTCAGCCATTCATCAGGTTTCGTTCCGACATTCTCGGTGACGATGCGCAGCTTGCGGTCGAGAATGCCAATGCGATCAGGGATGGGAATCACCTCGCCTGTAGTCGTATCATATCGGCTGACAAGGAACGGCCCCTCGCCACAACACATTTCAAGGCACCGATAATTGACATAGTCAAGCCAAGTTTGCTTTAGACTCTTTGGAAATGCGACTTTCTTCTCTATCCGCTTCCATCTGCAATCCTTACTCCCTTCCGTGGTGAATGGCGATGTCTTGCATCCGAACCACGCCGCATCGAACCCGTTGATCATGTTGTTGCAAATCCAGGAAGGAGTAAACACCTCCGCCTTTTTCTGCACGCGTTCGCGCTGTTCTTCCTTGCTCTTATCAACTCGCGGATGGATGATTTTTATTCCTTTATTACAAATCTCCTTGGCAAGAATTAAATCTTCTGGTCCCATCTTTTCTTCAAAACATGATTCGTACTTCACATACCCATCCGTCATCCACATTATATTCTTGCCGGTCGTCCTATCAGCAAGAAGAACGTCCAATACATCCCTCGGAATATCCGATTCAAGGATATCCCTCGTGAAATCTGGGATTATCACCCCGCTCTCGTGCGCACTGTCCGCCATTTTACTGCTCATCTATCATGCTCTTTCGACAATATTATACCAAAAAACCAACCGTAAAACGACCACCCTGCTACCCTACATCTTCATTCTCGACTTTTATAAGAGTGCTGTAGTGCGACCAACTCAATTCGTCACACAGCGTGTGACAATTCGGAAATGCGATCACGGCATCTTGATCGAATTCGGATATTACCGCAGGGCGAATTTCGTCACTCGGCAAGTGACGAATTCCGTTTGAATCGATTTCTGCAGTTGGCAACTGCCGAATTGCCGATCCGTTCGCGCCAAAGCCCTTGCCGCGCGCAGCGTAGTCGTCCGTCGCCCAGATGAGATTGCGCCCCGTCGAGCAGTCCTTCAGCAGAACCGCAAGCATCTCTTCCGGAACATGCCATTCCAGAATGTCTGATTGAATGCGGTTTTTTGTCATTGCGCTTGTCATGATTTCATCATTTGATATGCGGATATTATACCAAATATCCCTGATTTTATGCACAAAATGCTGCAAAAGCGATATCACAAGACCTAAAAGCGAAGCATAAAAACACTTCGCCTTTTCGCAGAAATAAAACTATGCGTGGCAATTTCAGTCGTGTCTAAAAAAGCCCTAAAATGTCTGCCCGCATTTTTAAAAATGCAAGGGTGCGTTATTTCGATTGTTCGACCCAAATAAGTTTATCTGTATCATATCCGCGGCGTTTAGCCTCGGTCAGAATGGCATTTCTGACATTCTGGTCGATTTCAGGCGTTCGCGAGAGTATCCATAAATATTCGTCGCTGTCGCCGCCGACCAGAACATGCCGATAATCGTCATCAAGCCAGAGAATTCGGTAATCGCCGTAAAACGGCCAGAAGAACGACACCCTTAAATGCCCTTTCTGATCGGTAAGCTTCGCTTTACCGACGGATGTCTTTTCTTTACCGTCTTTCAGCCCGGCGTTGACTACACGGATGTCCCCGTCTTCGCGCATCGTATAGGTCGCTTTTGTATGTGTCATCCCGCGCTCGAACCAATGGTCAAAGCGGGCAATCTCATACCACTCTCCCAAATAGCGCGGTAGGTCAACACTGACCGATGGTGTCAGGTTTACAGATTGCCGCATTGAACAGCACCCCATGAGCCATACCATCGAAAATATCAACAGAACAATCACAAAAGATATCACATTGTAACACTTTGTACACTTCATAGAATTGCCCTCCCGCTTTGTTTTACCATTGCCTTTCGAAAGGAGTTTTCGATTGGACAAAAAAATGTTACTCCTTTTTTATTACAAATACAATCAGAAATTATAAAAAGATTTTGGATATATAAAAGAAAAGATAGATTATGTGAGTCAATGTTTGACTGTTTGCAACATCTACACGCCTTCGCATAAATCGCGAAGCTTATCGGCAAGTACATTAAAAACTAAAACTAGACCGAATATTGCAAGAGTGACAAAAGTCATCTCCCACCATGCGCCCTGCCATAGACGCATTCTAGCATTATTCAGCATGATTCCCCACGATGGTTCACCCTGAACTCCAATGCCGAGAAAACTCACAAAAACTTCGGTTCCGATGGCCGCGGGAAAACGGATAGAAAAAGAAACTAAGACTATGTGCATAACATTGGGAAGTATATGCCTAAAAATAATCCGCAATGACGAATAACCAAGAATTTGGGCGGACTGCACATATGCGCGGTCGCGATGCTTGATGACCTCGCTACGGATATTTCGGCATATACCGACCCATGTGGTAAGACCGATTCCCCAATAGATACCGGCAAGCCCCTTACCCACAACCATAGCGACAGCCAAAATAAGCAGCAGTGACGGCACAGACGAAACTGTGGCGCAAAGCCATACGACAAAAGAATCGACCTTTCCGCCGTAATATCCGCCAAGACACCCCAAGAGCACACCAAGAGGAATTGCAATGAGAGAAGTCATTACGCCGACATGGAAGGCAATACGGGTACCTTGAACTAGGCGCAAAAAGACACTTCGCCCCAAGTTGTCGCTTCCCATTATAAACCCGTCATCTGAAAATGAAGGCGGCTCATAACGGCGAGACTCATTAACCAAATTGTACGCTGGAGTTTCATTGCGGGAGCGTGCAAGATTATACTGGCACTCGCCCCATATTGCCATAATTGTATATACGGCTAGAAAAATCAGGCATAGCCTTGTAGATAGAGATTTCCAGAGAAGACGCAGCATCGTAAAAAAAATTCCTCAAAAGACCGCTATTTAAGCATACGCTCCAGATCCTCCGCGGAGAATAGTGCAATAGGAGGCTCCCCATCTGATTCGGCAGCCTGCATGGCTTCCGGCGAAAAGCCGCGCGTTGAAAAGACAATGCCGCGGTCTCCAGGAATCAAATCCCGGCGTACACGATCTATCGCCGCGGATGTCACACTGCCGCTGCGCCAGCGTGCCGCCAATACTCGAACACGCACAGATACCGGCTCAAGAATCGAAACAAAGCCCTCAAAATTCACCTCATCCTTTTTAGAACGGCTTATTCTCTGAATCTCCTTAATGCCTGCTCCCTCTAAGATTTTGCGAATCATTCCTTCAAACTCCTCAGCAGGCAAGGCGTCAATACGCTCGACAAACCTCCTGAGCGAAGCGCGCTCCTCTGGTGTAAGTCCCTCGCGATTCTCCTCAAACTCACTAAAGAGCGAGTCTGCATTGCGAAGATCGATCGTACCCGCACGAAGCTTAACAAATCTAGACTTGACGCCATTTCGCTTCATATCTGCATAAATGCAGGCACAAATCGAAACCTTGGGCGTCTTACCGGTCGACGACCAAAGCTTTGAATTAAGTACAATTTCCGCAACTCTATCAATCGGCATCGGCACTCCCCTCTCTAGAAGCACCTTCTCCGCAGCATCAAGAATGTTCATAGTAAAAACAAGTATATCATAAAATAGGTCAATATATATAGACCTATACTGCAATCGCACGGCTATACAAATAAAAAGAGTTTTTCTGATGTAATTCTGATATAATAAATGCGGTGACATAAAATGATGTTATCATTTAGCTAAAACTTCACCTTGACGCGTGTCTTGGATTTTAGCTTCTATCCTTCCTGCTGTAAGCAGATAACTCAGGAGTCTCAACATGAAGAAAGCTGATATCGGATTAGTCGGTCTTGCCGTTATGGGCGAGAACCTCGTAATGAATATGGAATCCAAGGGCTTCACCGTTGCCGTCTACAATCGTACTGTAGAAAAGGTCGATGCTTTTGTCAATGGCCGCGGTAAAGGGCTCAATATCATTGGCACGCATTCCTTAGAGGACCTTGTGGCAAATCTCGAGCGTCCACGCAAGGTGTTTTTGATGGTTAAGGCCGGTGCTGCCGTTGATGGTATGATTGACAATCTGATACCGCTTTTGGAGCCGGGCGATATCATTATTGACGGTGGCAACAGCCACTTCCCCGACACAATCCGTCGCACGGCGCTTGTCGAATCCAAGGGGCTTCTCTATGTCGGCACTGGAGTCTCCGGCGGCGAAGAAGGCGCTCTCAAGGGTCCGTCAATGATGCCCGGCGGCTCTCCTGCCGCATGGCCTTTCGTCAAGCCCATCTTCCAAGCTATCTGCGCCAAGGTTGAGGACGGCTCTCCATGCTGTGATTGGGTCGGCGAGAACGGTGCCGGTCATTTTGTCAAAATGGTTCACAATGGCATTGAGTATGGTGATATGCAGCTCATTTGCGAATGCTACCAGCTCATGCGCGATCTACTTGGAATGTCTGACGACGAAATGCACAAGGTTTTTGCCGAGTGGAACAAGACCGAGCTTGACAGCTACCTGATTGAGATTACCCGTGACATTCTCGCCTACAAGGACGAGGACGGCTCCGCTCTTGTCGAGAAGATTCTCGATACGGCAGGACAAAAGGGTACCGGCAAATGGACAGGCATTTCCGCACTTGATGAAGGCGTCCCATTGACTCTTATCGGCGAGGCTGTTTTTGCCCGTTGCCTTTCTGCGATGAAGGCCGAGCGTGTTGTCGCGGCAAAGGTCTTTAACCGTCCAAAGCCTGCATTCACCGGCGATAAGGCCGCATTTGTCGATGCACTTCGTCAGGCGCTCTTTGCCTCCAAGATCGTATCTTACGCACAAGGCTACACTCTTATGCGTACAGCGGCAAAGACCTACGGCTGGAATCTGAATTACGGTGGCATTGCTCTGATGTGGCGTGGCGGCTGCATTATCCGCAGCGTTTTCCTCGGCAAGATCAAGGAAGCCTACGACAACAATCCGGAGCTCTCAAACCTCCTTCTCGATCCATACTTCAAGGAGACCGTTGAGAAGCTCGTTCCGGCGTGGCGCACAGTTGCAGCAGCCGCTGTTTCCTACGGCATACCTGCACCGGCAATGACATCCGCCCTATCTTACTTTGACGGCTACACCTCCGAGCGTTTGCCGGCAAACCTCCTTCAGGCTCAGCGTGACTACTTTGGAGCCCACACCTACGAGCGTATAGACCAGCCCCGTGGCGAATTCTTCCACACAAACTGGACTGGCCATGGCGGCAATGTCTCCGCATCAACCTACAACGCATAATATCATGGCACAAATTCGCATTGTTGCACTTGATCTTGATGGTACGCTGCTGGATTCATCAAAAAACCTTTCAAAGGCGAATTACGCAGCGCTTTCCGCAGCAGCCGAAAAAGGCGTCCTCGTTGTTCCGACAACAGGACGCTTCTTTGGTGCTATGCCCCAACCGATCAGGGATCTTCCCTTCGTCCGCTATGCCATCACAATCAATGGTGCCCAGGTCTATGATCGCATTGAGGATAAAGCCCTTATCCGCGAAGAGATTCCTTTGGCGATGGCACTTGACCTTATCCGTCTTTTGGACGAGTATGATGTCATATACGATTGCTACAAGGATAATTGGGGCTGGATGACCGCATCCTTGCAGGACAAGGCCGAGTTATATGCTCCCGACATCCACTATACAAAGATGATTCGCGAGCTCCGCAACCCCGTTCCAGAGCTGAAAGAATATTTGATTTCAACGGGAGGAGATGTTCAGAAGGTATTGCTTTTCGCACGCGACATGAAAGTCCGCGAAGAAATTGCCGCCATTGTAAAGGAACGCTTCCCACGCATCAACATCTCCGCGTCAACGCCCAACAATCTTGAATTTAATATCGATTCAGCGCATAAGGGTGTCGCAGTCAAGCGATTCGCCGAGATTATGGGATATACGCTAGAAAACTGCATGTCGTTTGGCGATGGATTAAATGACATGACAATGATCAAGGCTGCCGGTATTGGTGTAGCCATGGCTAACGCCTGCCCTGAGATTCTGGCTGCCGCTGATTATGTGACAGCGTCAAATGACGATGACGGTGTCGCGAAAGCTCTACAGCATTTTGGTGTAATTTAACAAGAGGAAGAGGTAAATTATGGACATCTTCAGAACTGCAAAAGACGACAACGGATTATCTATTGAAGAAATCAAGGCCGCTTTGATTGAAGCCCTTGAAGGACGCAAGCTAAACAAGGTTCTGCTTGTTCCACCCGACTTTACCCGCTTTCATTCCAATGCAGGATTGATTAGCAACTTTTGCTATACATACCTTACAGCAAAAGGCGTTGAGGTCGATGTCCTTCCCGCCCTTGGTACGCATGTTCCGGTCTCTGAATCGCAGTGGAAAACCATGTTTGGTGAAATTCCATACGATCGCATGATTGTCCACAACTGGCGTACCGATGTCGTAAAGCTTGGAGATATTCCCGCCGATGTAGTATCTGAAATTTCAGAAGGTCTTTGGAAGACATCATTGGCTGTTGAAATCAACAAGCTTGTCATGGATCCCAAATACGATTTGGTCATCTCTCCAGGACAGGTAGTTCCACACGAAGTCATCGGAATGGCAAACCATGCCAAAAACCTCTTTGTCGGTGTTGGCGGCAGTGAGATGATTAACTGCAGCCACATGATTGGCGCCGTATGCGGAATGGAAAAGGCCATGGGACGCGATCACTCCCCCGTTCGTCGCCTCTTCGATTATGCCATGGAGCACTTCATTTACGGCAAGCGCCCCATCCTCTTTGCGCTGACTGTTACAACCGCTCCTGGCGGCAATATTCGTACTCACGGTCTCTTCATAGGTGAAGGCCGCGAGTGCCTTACCGAAGCCGTCAAGCTCGCACAGCAAAAGAATATCGACTATGTTGAGCATGGCCTTAAAAAGTGCGTGGTCTATCTTGACCCGTCCGAATTCACATCGACATGGCTCGGCAACAAGTCTGTCTATCGAACCAGAATGGCCATGGCTGATGGTGGAGAGCTAATCGTTTTGGCTCCTGGCGTCCGTCATTTCGGCGAAGACGAAGCCGTCGACAAGCTTATCCGTAAATATGGCTATCGCGGTCGTATCCACACCCTTGAAGTATTCGAAAAGCCCGAATCTGAAGACCTGCGCTCCAACATGGGTGCCGCAGCCCACTTGATTCACGGCTCCTCCGACGGCAGATTCTCAATCACATACGCCGTAAAGGAAATCTCAAAAGAAGAAGTTGAAGGCGTTGGCTTCAAGGCTGCCGATTACGATGAAATGGCGGCCAAGTATAATCCGGAGAAGCTCTCCTACGGCTACAATACCGTAGACGGGGAAGAAATCTACTTCATTCCAAACCCCGCCCTCGGTCTTTGGATAAATCGCGAACGCTTCCAATAAGCACCTCGCGCATAATAAAACGAGCCAGCCCTGCAGGGCTGGCTCTTCTTTTATATGCGGGCAAAAAGATTTTGCACACAATCCCAAATTGCCGAATGTGATTGGCAATATCTCCAAAGGGGTTATCGCACGCTGAAGCGATATTCCGTCACAGACTTGAAGGTCTCGCCAGGGCGAAGCACTGTCGATGGGAAATCGGGTCTATTCGGCGAGTCAGGATAGTGCTGCGTCTCAAGAGCAACACCTGCATATTGGCAAAGAGCTTTACCCTCAGCCTTGGCAGGAAGTGCCTCCGACATATTTTGAGCACCATACATCTGCATGCAAGGCTCAGTCGTGTAAATCTCCAAAACTCGACCTGACTCTGGGTCAAACATCTCAACCGCCTGCCTAAGCTCACCCATATTGCCGCGCAAAAGGAAATTATGGTCATACCAATTAGTCATCGCGGCAAGATGCTCCTGCGATGCCATCCAGTCAGCCTTTGCGCCGATTGGCCGCAATTCCGTAAAGTCAAAGCCCGTTCCCGCAACTGCGGCATTTTGGGTTGGTATCAAACCTGCGGTTGTCTCAGTGTAGAAATCTGCAAAAATTTTCAAATGCTGATTAAGGACATTACCGCTTGACTCTCCCGCCAGATTCCAATAAGAATGGTGGGTCGGATTGATTACCGTCGCCTTATCGGTCGTCGCCTCGTAATCAATGCGCCAAACATTCTCCGGTGTTACGGTATATGTGACCTTGACATTGACTGTCCCGGGGAAACCCATTTCACCATCGGCAGAAAGATATTCAAGGACAAGACCGACATTATCGTCACATTCAAAAGGCGCAGCGGTCCAAACCTTGCTATCCCATCCGTCAGGTCCACCGTGAAGATTACAATGGCGCGGAGGCTTAGCCTCATTTATCGGGAGCTGATACTCAACGCCGTCAAGAGTAAACTTACCATCGGCGATACGATTGCCATAACGCCCGATAAGCGTACCCATTGAAAATCCAAGCTCCTCGTATTCCTTGACCGTATTCCATCCAAGGGTGACATCCTCATATTTACCGTTGCGGTCTGTCGCAAAACATCTAACAAGGCGTCCGCCGAAATCGGTAACTTCAAGCGTCAATCCACCCTTTCCTTTTAGCGTGTAAAGAGTAGCCATCTCGCCTGACTTAGTTGTCCCAAATGCTTTTTTGCTTATTGCCATCATATAATAAAAACCCTTTCAAAATAACCATTTTATCACGCAAAGACTTTCCATTGCAAGGGTGTAAAAATCAGAAATAACAGACCTAGTAGCAGCGTCAAAATGAGATATTTCGCTTTCTCGTCAAAAAAGCGGAAAAACTTTTAATCACTGATATTATATTGAAACGCAATAATTATCAAAATCGTCAATTTGACACGAATGGGTGAAATTTGTATAATATCCGTATCTACAGGTTTTAGAGGCTAAAAATATGAATTCAAGGGTACTTACTGGTTGCGTGATTACATTGCTTATTTCACTTACCGCATTCTCCCAAGAGCGTGTCAGGAGTTTAAGACCTAAGTAAACCTCCGAAATGACCGTGATTGGATATACCGGTGGTGAAACCCTGACCAACTTCCCTGTAGCGGTACGCATCTCAACTAGCAAAATTGAGGGCTTTAGCTACGACCAGTGCAAGGGACAAGAGGATATTTCCTTCTCTGATGCTAATGGAATGATTTTGCCACACGAAATTGAGTGCTGGAATACAAATGGCGAATCAGTTGCATGGGTATCGCTTCCAACGATGACGACCAATAGCCCGACAACCTTCACGATGAATTGGAAGCATAGTATTTTGCCGGATGATTCAAATTCAACATCAATATGGACAAATGCAAAATACCTTGGCGCATGGCATTTCAATTCGCCTTACAATCCGGTCGCAACCAATTATCAG
>JAZUMF010000124.1:0-20496 GCA_045603485.1 Kiritimatiellia bacterium
TTGTAGTCTTTTGGGTCATCTACTATGCCTGCGCGTACGGGATTTAGATCGATGTAGGCTGAGATTGAGGAGAGGGTTTCTGAAGTGCCTTCTACGAGGGTGCTGCGGAAGCGGCCTTCCCACATTGTGCCTTGTTTGTAGTCGTGTCTTGCGCGGTACCAGGCTGAGTAGCGTTGCTTTAGGCACTGCATAAATGGTGTTATATCTCCCATGCGGCGAATGAATGCACCCTGTTCTTCTTCGACAATATCTGGGCGGTTTTGCTTCTTTAGCTCATGCCAGTGGCTTTTGAGGTCTGCTGCGTGGAGACTACCGTAGAGTGCGGATATGCGTTTTAGTAATAGTGCTTCTGTTGGCTTTGATGGCTCAGGCACATGGACAAGAAGATGGAAGTGGTTGTCCATTACGCAATAGTTGAGTATATCTATTCCGCTGAAATAGGCTATTGTACGCATCATCTTGACGAACATATCTTTATCTGTATCCCCCAGCAAAAACTGACTGAAGATACATCTGCTGACTATGTGGTAGTAGCTTTCGCCTATATTCTTGACTCTTGGTTTTCTCATTGTTGTACTCCTTGTTGTCTATGATGCCTGTCCCTTAGACAAATATATTACCAAAAAGTGGAGTGTTTGGCAATATTGTTTATGTAAGGCCTGTCCCTGAGTAAAGATGTTAGCAAAAAGTGGGGTGGTTGGTAATAGCCTTGTTGGACAGTCCCATGGTTTTCCACACTACAAATAAAAATTTGGGATAAGGGTGTCAAAGCTTTTATTGCCATTTTTGCATAAAAAAAAACGATACCCGATTGATAACCGGGTATCGTCGATTTCACCTACTCAACCTTAGGCTGGCAGGAGTATCCGCTTTTGCGGCAAATTAAAGCTTGACATCCCAACCGTTGCGGTAAACCGGACGGCGCAACCAAAGTGGATCGCCAGAGCCCTTGGCAAATGTATTCTTTTTAGGATCCCAGTCAAAGCCGACATCATAGACATAGCTGATGTTGCAAAGCTGGCAAAGAATTGCAGCGCGAGCACCTGTTTCTGCAGGAGAAATCGTCGGCTTGCGGGTGCTGCAGCACTCGACGAAGTTGTGGACTTGCGAGAGCGACTTGTAGAGCTGAACGGGAGCCGTGTCAAGCTTGAAGGCCTTGTCGAGCGCATCGAGAGCATCAACGAGACCCGCACCTACCTGAATGTTGGTTTCCTTGCCCCAGTCACGGCCATAGAATGCGGCGACCTGCTTCATCCCCTTGTAGGAATTTTCGGCAAGTTCCTTGCGAATCTTATCCGATGGCTTCACACCACGACCCTTCCAGACGGAAATCTTTCCGCGATTGACAGCGACGATGCCCTTTGTGCCGTAGAAGACCGTGCCCCAAGTTGAGAAGGGATTGTGGTTGATGACAGTCCCGTCCGCGAAGACAAACTGCATACCACACTGGCGGCGTGAGCCGTGAAGCGGATTGGCTGAGTTCGGCTTATCGGAACGGACAATCTTAACGGGACCCGACTTATCCAAGTCAAGACCCCACTGTGCGATATCAAGGTGGTGAGCACCCCAGTCACCATTGTAACCGGTGCCGTAGTTATCATCAAAGCGCCAGAACATCGGGTAGAACTTGTTGACTCCACGAGGTGCGCACTGGTCGGAGTATGGCGACCATGGTGCGGGTCCGAGCCACATATCCCAATCGACATCCGGGTTGGGAGCAGACTCCGCCTCGTTGGACTGCACCTTGCGTTCGGTATCATCCCACTGGCAGAAGAAGCGGTGCGGATGGGAAGGACCGCCGAGATTGGCGTGGAAGTTTGCAATATCGGTGTTGTCCTGAGCAGAAGCATTGCCGTAGTTGCAGTCGACAAACTTAACATCACCGATGAAACCATTGCGGACAATCATTGCAGCAGTACGGAACTCGCGGCGCGAGCGCTGCCAAGCACCAGTCTGGAAGACGCACTTATACTTCTTTGCAGCCTGCATAACGAGGACTGACTCTTCAACGCTGTAGGTCAAAGGCTTTTCGCAATAGACATCCTTGCCAGCCTTCATCGCCTCGACAGCCATATAGGCGTGCCAGTGGTCGGGAGTAACGATAACAACCATATCGATGGACTTGTCCTTGATGACATTGCGGAAGTCAGACTCAGCCTTGCAGATGCCAACGAGAGCCTTCTTGTTTTCGTTAGCGGCGTAGAAGTCGTTAACCTGCTTCACGCCTGCCTCACTGCGAGTCTTGTCGCAATCGCAGATGGTAGCAACGACAACATCCTCGGCGAGGAACTGCGGCAGCAACATTGTACGGGCCTGAATACCCATACCGATGAAGGCAACGCGCTTTAATGCCGGCGCTTTCTTTACAGCCTTTTCTTTAGGCCTGGCGCAGCATGACTTTCTGCAAGTCGATGTTTTATTTTTTGAAGACGAAGTCGTAACTTTAGGCATTATTATACTCCCTTATTATTTCAAAAGCGTATTAAGGAAACCTTCCAAAATACTTATATAATAGTCTATCCAAGTCACGCTATAAATTCAAGCACAAAAAGCGAAGTTTCTTTCCTTTGCATATAAGAAACAAAGACATTTATTTCATTACAGTCGCTCGCAAACAAGATAAGTCTTATTGTTTGCCTTGATAAGAGTTATAGTTATAAAGCCGTCTTTGGCGTCACAGTGTGAAAACACGGCATCGTCTGGTACCGAGACAGTAATGCGGCAGAATCCCATAATGCGTTGATAATGGGCTCTGGCCTTGACATTACTTAACCCCGTCCATGGTACACCTGGGGAGAATGACCTGTCATCAATTGCATCATCTACAACTTCATATACCACAACAGATTCTCTTGCCGAAATTCCTCCAAGGAAGTTCAACTTGTCTTTGCCGATATTAGTCTTCATACTGATGGTTTCACAAACCCACTCGTCGCCGGGCGGTATCGTCATGCGAGTCGGCGAGCAGTAAACAATGAATGTGACAAAAGCGCAACAGACAAGTGATGCACAAAACATGATGACTTGTCCTAATGCGCGCGCCCATTTGCGACGGGCTAGCGATACGATTGTGGCAACACAGACATTCAAAACTAAAAGCATCATGATAAGAACATGAACTCCCTTGGGCCAAGGCACAACATCGTTCAAACAGCCATTCACCATTTGTAGCCCAAACAGCATAATTGAGACGACCAAAAATGTGGCAGTTGCGCCATACCATGTGTCATACATGCCCCGTCCAAATTTAACCAAAGCTTCTTTCATCTCGATCCTCCACTTCTGCGTGAAACCAGTTCAGCTGCCTTATATAGAAAGGCAGCATAAAGCCACAATCCCAACATCCCAAAACAAGCTACACCACCAATCTCGCAAAGATTATGCCAAGTCCAATATGGATTTACATAATAACCATTATCCCTCAAAATCACCTTTCGTTCAGACTCTCGCTGCATTGCCTTTACATAGAATGCGTGTCCTTCGGTCAGCAAAGAGGAACCTGCAAATATAAGTGTAAAAAGCAAAAAACACGCCACAACTCGCTTCGCCTTTGAATCTTTTATTCGAGGTTTACATCCATTTGCTATACCATAAAGAATGGCTGATGACGAAACAAAAAACAAGAACCCGCAAGATAGAACTATCGAGATTGTTTGATACGCTTCTTCCAGTTTGGGAGCAACGCATATAAGGCTGTTTAGTAACCACACCAATGCAACGGCGATGGAGACTAATCGGCATAAACGAGCAAAGGATATAATCTTGGAAGTAGACATCGGTTCTTATTATATCACAAAAAACGCGCGGTGCATTTGCACTAAGACATACTGAATAATTCCATTGTGCGGCAATAAACATAAGTATGGATGTAATGCAATTCCGCATGGCACCTCATCAAACAAAGAAAGAAAAACATGAATCGAACACATTGGATGTTCTCAGAACGGGAGAAGAAAAACTGCTACGCGAGGTTGAGAACCTCTATCATGTCTTCGCCGTCTTCACGCTTGCGGTGAGGAGTTTTAGAAGTTCTGTGCAATCGTCGCATATGAAAGTGAAGGCTTTGTCACCATCAACGAGTTCGGCATCGCGCAGAAGTTCTAACCAATACTGCGTCTCGGCTGCCTCCCTCAACGCAATCTAGAACTTTGCAATAAAGTCCGCCTTACTCTGGGCATAGCGACTCTCGGCTATATTTGCGCCTATCGATGTCCCTGATCGTAGCATCTGCTTAGCGATGACCGACTCCTCGCGCTCGCGCAAGTATTTGTACAGGCGCACGATACGCAATACGAAAGCCTTTGATTTCGTGAACACAACTGACTCGGTCATTGTAAGATTCATTCCGTTTTTAGTGAAGAATGAATAGTGAATAACGAATAGTTTCCATATCGGTGAATACATCCTCTAACCTATTCATACCTATTACCTATTCACAGATGGTGAAGGTGGGGAAAGAAAAACTAACCCTCCCCATTTTGAGTTCACCGCTCCCTATTTCTCGGGTCGATTATTTTTTTATAAAATGCTGACCGTGTTGCCCGGCTTCATCTGCTAACGCAGATTACGCCGCGGCAGTCTTCCACTTATGTGTTCGCCCCCGGCTGCGCCAATGGCTTGCCGAGGCGAAATCTCGGCGAAGCCGAGATGAAGACTGGTGGAGGTGGGGAGAATCGAACTCCCGTCCAAAACAGATTTGACACAACATCTACGCGCGTGTTCCACAGTTTAATCTCGCCTAAAGGAACGCCCATGGACAGGCTGACCTATAAGCATGCAACCGATTTATACTTATCTCAAAGCGCCCAGTTGTCAGGCTATTTGGTAAGTCCTACGAATTGCGCGTACCCGCTTAGTAGGCATGGGCGGTTAAGCGTTGGGGCTCTAAACTCAATTAGGCCGCAAGAGCGAAATCTTCGTTCGCATTTAAGGTTTTTGCCAGTTTTTTAACGAGGCCAACTGACATCCTCGGCGCGCCGTCGGGTCTCCACATGCCCTGTCGAAACCATGTCACCCCCGATGGTATAAAGGAATAAAGATATGCAATAATTATAGCATACAAATTATTGTATTGCTACTTTTATTTTGTCTCGCCTACTTTGCACCACGCCATCAATATGCGCGCCAGATTTTCGTCTATTGCGACATTTTCTATCACCATATTTCTAGCGTTGCCTAGTGTTTCAATGGTTGAGAAGCCTTGCCTTGTATAAACGGGTATCAGATTGCGTTTGCGTAAAGCGGCATCTAACTCTGGAGTGCCGCGTCCAAAGGGGTATGCGCAGTAACGGGGGCACCTGCCAGTCCATTCTTCAAGCGTTTTTTGTGTCCGTTCCACCTCTTCAATGAACTCTTCAATTGGTCTGTGCGGTGCGCTCATGTGGCTCCATGTGTGGTTGCCGATTTCAATCAGCGGGTGTGAGGCGATAGCGCGGACAGAGGCTTCATCAAGCAGTTTGTTAACGACGACTCTCCCTCCCTGCGCATGCCTGAAGAACATTTTATATCTGGCATTTTCGTCTAATGAATACCATTTGCGCCACTCTGTTGGCTCTATTCCGAGCTGTGTGGCTTCGTTTGTCCACACATTTCCTCTTAAAGTTTGCCCTGGTGCGATGAAGAGTATTGCTTTTTGATTGTATTTTTCAAGTATCGGCAAATAATCCCCTACTTCGCTCCAGCCATCGTCAATCGTGAGCCAAATATTTATCTGTCTTGCCTTGAGCCAACCAAGTATATAATCCAATTCTTCTGCTGGCAAAGCATGACAGACAATTGGAACAATGACGCCTTCATTCTGCGCTTTGCTTACTGCCTTTAGCCTTGCACCAAGAAGTTTATAAAATTGGGCAACGAGCCAACCAACTTGTTTTCGAGCTATCATCCGCGTAAATGCCTTTTATCTAAATAAACGATACCCTAGAATCCCGATGTATTCTTTGAGTAAAAGTAATCCAATCGAAAGTGGAGAGACCATTGCATAAGCTATCTTATTGAGCAAATATATCATGGGGCCTATTTATCCTTTTTTTGTTGATTGATAAGTGGTGCAATCGCTTCCCTAAGTGGCCGATTTAGCCCAGTATCAACAATATTAAAGGCAAGTGGCTTTCCGCCAAGGATATTGCGTATCCACTCTAAAGCCTTGATTTCACAGCCCTTGCCGGCAATACGGCAGCTCATAACAAACTCTATGATTTGCCATTTGTCATTATGCTTCGATACTATCGCGACTCCTATAATGCCGTAATCTCCATAGCGGTCGGAGCAGTATATACCCCATCCTTTTGTATTTGGGGCCGTCAAGAGGGTTCGGCATTCTTCTTCACTATACCTATGACCCGTCATGGTAAGTTGATTTGCCCTCCCAATCAGCTCGCAGCATCTTTTGAATTCGGCATTTGACGCCGACGCTAAATCAAAATACGACAGCTTTATATTCGAATTTTCAAGAAACGCGGCGGTATCTCCGGCAAAGGTCTTTTCCTCTTCGCGTCTTGTCATTTCTTCACGGTAGCTAATACGCCTAGAACTGCCGGAGCCATTTTCTGCGGGCTTAAAATACGGCAAGGACAAGAGTGCCGATGCGTCGGTTTCTTTGAAGACTCTTACCATTGGCAAGCGCTCTCTTACTTCACAGCGGTTTTCAGATCGGTCGTCAATGAACGCTAAAGTATTTTGAGAAATGTTCATTTCTTTTAAGAGTTTTAGCAAAGCCGCACTTTTGCCCCCCCAGCTGATTTGCGGAAATACAAAATACTCTTCAATACCGAAATGGCGTAGTGCGTCAAGAGCTGCCGTTTCGTCATTTTTACTGCAAATTGAATTAACAATTCCCCGTGCATCTAATGCTTTTATGACTTCCACAACTTCATTTTTCAGCTTTAATCCTTCAAGTCCATCTTCTGATAGTGTACCGCTCCAAAGTGTATCATCTAAATCCCAGGCTACGCACTTAACGGTATTAGCGGCAGCCGAGGTGCGAACGAGCGCATTCCGCATAAACCAGATTTTCTTTGTTCCTTCGCCATTTGGTGTGAAGATTCGAAAGAGCGCGCCTTCTTCAACAAACGGCAAAGGCAGCTTTACCGATATAGAGATTGGAGCTGCAGGAACGGAAATGTTTTGTGCAAAGAGCACCGTTCCATCGACACTTCTAACTTCACAGAGAAGCGTTGTTGCCGCTTCTGCCGAACAATCGATTACCCACAAATTGGGAGCACAGGAAATTTGCGAGTGTTTTTTGACATAACGCCAACGCAGACTTCTAAGGATACCGCATGGAGTACGACCTGATGGCAGAAATCCTGATATAGAGCTTTCGAGTCGCCGTGCTAATGCTCCACGGCTTTCCGCCCATGATGCGATTGATTCTGCCATTCGCGCCATAGTAGCTTTTCCATGGAAAAGGAGTTCGAGCTTGCCCCAGGGAAGAAACTCTACCTCCCATCCCATCTTACCATCTGCATCATACGCCTTTCTGATGCCATGGGCAAAGCGTTTGCACCTGCCATTTGGAGCAAGAGCAAAGCGCTGGCAGGTTTTGTAGCATTGGGGGGCGCCGCATTCTGTGCAATGCTCTTCCCAAAAGTCAGCAACGACCATTCCGGCTATTGGCTTAGGCTCGCCTTCTATTTTTGGCATCTTGCCTACGCCATCCTGAGATAGAGAATCAAAAGCTCCTGTATAAGTATTAGACAGGCCTTCAATAAGCGTTGCCGCAAGGTTATCGGGATTTGCCGCGATTGCCGCTACTTTTGCGGCCTCGCCATGCTTATGCGCTAATACGGGGTCGAGTGCATATTTCATCATGGCTTCTGTTAAGCCGTCTACATCTCCAGCCTTGAATATGAAGCCGTTTTTATCATTTTCAATCAGCTCTGATGCACCGACCTTATCGCTAGCTATCATTGCCATTGCCAACGCCGCGCCTTCTACTAGAGCAACCCCCCACGCGTCATAGCGGCTAGGTAAAATAATGACATCACCGTCCGCAATTGCAAACGGAACCGCTTCTGGTGAAACGGCACCTGCCGTTTCAACATTATCAAGCGATTCAAAATAGTGGCGGCATACTCCATCACCGACGATTTTGAGTTTGGCATTCGGTACTTTTTCTCTGACACGCTCAAAAGCCTTAGCCAGCAAATCGACTGCCTTGCGCTTGGTCAATGCGCCTGAATAGACAAAGCAGACATCCCCATTATGACTTTTCTTTTCAACATTAACCTCTGTTGCATAAGCAAATGGCGTCAATAGTTCTGAAGCAACGCCATATCGAGCATATTGCGAAAGGGCGCGGTTGCCGATGCAAAAAATTCGCATCGCATAACGATTGGCTAACCTTGAAAATATCCATTGTAGCGGTGCTGTAAGCTTACTGCCGCTTGACGCTTCAGTTACGGCAAACCATGGCCGTTTGTGTAGTATAGACCAAATCAGTACGCGCCAACTTGTGAGATTAAAAAACGACGGCACCATTTGTACCCTATCGTCAAAATCCTCAATCTGGCTACGGGCTGCCGATATGGATCGGGCAAAGAATTCACCAAAACCTAGCTGCGGCTCTTTCCAGCCTAATGACTTACGGTAACTGTCATAGTGGCAAAAGTAACAGACGACAACATCAGCACCTTGTCTGCGAAGGGCATTGACAATCGCAGTTTGATTTACCGTCGGATAGTTTGTCCACCAACAAATCTTCATAAGTAGTCGAAACACCCCCCACCGCTAGAGAACCAAATCGGTACGCACGGGAATTGACGGTGCAGCCCCCATACGAGTAACACAAACCGCCGAAGCCGCTGTTGCGACCTCCATTGCCGAACGCAAGGATGCACCGCTTTGGCGCTCTGCCAAAAAGTATCCGATAAATGTGTCACCAGCCGCAGTTGTATCTAAAGCCACGACCTTTTTAGCAGCAACAAAGAGCTCCGGTTTAGACTTAAAGCGTGCCACAGCGCCTTTAGAGCCTAATGTCAAAACTATATCAGCCAAAGGGAACTTCGCTTGCATAGCATCAAGGATGACGGCTGGGTCATCAGATGCTACCTGAGCGATTTCAGCGCCTTCAACTTCATTTACGATAAAAAGCGACACCTTCTCCAAAGGATATTCTAAAACCCTTGGGCTCATTGGAGCGGGATTGAATACGACATCCATCCCTTTGGATACCGCCTTTTCAATCATTTCGGGAATTGAAGATATTTCATTTTGGATAAGGAGCGTATCTCCGCGACTGAAGCCAGCAAAAGCCGCATCGACATCAAGAGGATGTATCTCCTGATTAGCACCGCCCTCAATGATAATGCAGTTTTGTCCGTTATCATCAACTTGAATTATGGCATGACCGGTTTGAGAACCCGTCTCGCGAAGGAGATGGACATCTGCCCCATCCTTTTCGAGTGCCTCTTTTAGCCATAATCCATCGGCCCCAATCGCACCGGCATGGAAGACAACGGCTCCTGCACGCGCAAGTGCCGTACTTTGATTGAATCCCTTTCCTCCGGCAAACAAAGAAAAGCCGCTTGAGGAGAGTGTCTCCCCAGGGCGAACAAAATGCGGAACGCGATATACGCGATCGATATTCACAGAGCCAAAGTTAAGGATTTTCATGACGCCCCGCTAATTCTTGAAGGAATGAATAGGTGCCGGAATGCGCCCCTTGCGAGATATAAAGGCTGTTGAGTCAAAGGTATTGACTGGCATAATCGGAGCATGGCCTAACAGGCCTCCGAATTCTACCGTATCGCCGACATTCTTGCCTACGACGGGAATGATGCGAACCGCCGTTGTCTTTTGATTGACCATACCGATTGCCGCTTCATCAGCGATAATGCCAGAAATAGCCGTAGCCGATGTGTCACCAGGTACGGCAATCATATCAAGACCTACTGAACAGACGCAAGTCATCGCCTCAAGCTTTTCAATTGTTAGAGCGCCGGCTTCAACCGCATCAATCATTCCTTGATCTTCAGAGACAGGAATAAATGCTCCTGAAAGTCCACCGACATACGAAGATGCCATTACACCGCCTTTTTTCACCTGATCATTAAGCAATGCCAATGCAGCCGTTGTACCGGGAGCGCCAGGATGCTCAAGGCCGATTTCCTTCAAAATATCCGCGACGGAATCCCCTATTGCGGGTGTGGGCGCAAGAGATAAATCAATGATGCCAAATGGGACGCCAAGTCGACGAGAGGCTTCTTGAGCGACCAACTGTCCTACGCGGGTAATCTTAAATGCCGTCTTTTTGATAGTTTCACAAAGCGTGGCAAAATCGGCACCGCGAATTTGAGTGAGCGCATGCTTGACAACGCCAGGTCCTGAAACTCCCACATTGATTACAGCATCCCCCTCGCTTACGCCATGGAATGCACCAGCCATAAATGGATTATCATCGGGAGCATTACATAAAACAACAAGCTTTGCACATCCGAGAGAGTCGCGTTCTTTGGTTTTTTCCGCAGCCTCTCTTATGATTTCACCCATCAAGCGGACTGCATCCATATCAATGCCGGTCTTTGTAGAACCGACATTAACACTTGAACAAATACGGTCTGTCGTTGCCAAAGCTTCAGGAATCGATCGAATCAGATTTTCATCTGACGGAGTCATTCCTTTTGACACAATTGCGGAATAGCCACCTAAAAAATTCACACCGAGCTCCTGAGCCGCTCTGTCAAGAGTCGCTGCGATCTCAACATAATCCTCAGGAGACTTGCAGGCTGAGGCGCCAACCATTGATATCGGAGTTATAGAGATACGCTTGTTGACGATAGGAATTCCGAATTCACGCGACAAATCCTCACCGGTGCAGACAAGGTCTCTTGCATAATGGGTTATTTTAGAATAGATTTTACGACAAAGCGAATCTAGATTTGAATCGGCACAATCAAGAAGGCTTATGCCCATTGTAATCGTGCGAACATCAAGATTCTCCTGCTCGATCATCTTGTTGGTTTCAGTAACTTCGCTGATATTAATCATGGCAGCCCCATTTGAAAGCAAAATCACTAGATGCGATGCATCTTGTCAAAAATCTCTTCCCGCTGACAACGAACCTGCACCCCAATCTCTTCACCCAGAGTGTTAAGTTCAGTCACTACCTCGCCAAATGGTTTTAGCGACTTTGAAACATCAACCACCATCATCATATTAAAGTATTCCTGAACGATGGTTTGAGAAATGTCCAAAATATTGATTCGATTGGCTGCCAAATATGTGCAAACCTTTGCAATGATACCGACGGTATCCTTACCAACAACAGTAATAATGGCCTTATTCATAATACAACCATTTTACCATATCATCTGAAATTTTCCTATCTTAATTACTGCGTAACAATCGTATCGGCAATTGTTTTCCAATGGATGCCAAGCGGGATTACATGGGACGCATTTGGAACGACAAGGGCTCGTGAGGATTCATGTCCTTCAAACCATTCAAGCGTGGCATTGGAATCGACTACGCGATCATTCTCGGCGACATACACCTGCGTTGGAATAGTCAACAAATTGCGGTCAGCGCAATATAAATCGGAAACAAGCTCAAGGAGCGCCTTATATGCGCCTATCTCTATAAAATGATCTCTACGGTAAACAAAGTCGCTATCATCCTCCGCCGAAAGCCATTCACGAAACAGTGATGGCACCCATTTAAGCATCGGAAGAAAGAGCCTTACAAGCCTATATGCCACCCTTGCCGACAATAGCGGAAATCGCACCATTGACACCTCGATAAGTGGAGCTAGAAGCACAAGCCTATCAATGGTATTTTCACCGTCACCATTATCCGCATATCGCAATGCCGCATCAAGGGCAAGCGCGCCACCCATAGAATGACCGACCAAAATCACCTTCCTGTAAGATTTACAAAGCCTTGAACACTCATCATCAATCGCCCGACGCATTGCCTCAAGCGATGGCGATGGAGAAATCTCCCCTGCGCCAGGCAAACGCATTGCGCGACAATAAAACCCCTTTTGGGCAAGACGGTTTGTAAATCTGCGCCATAGATAAGGCAAGTCATTAAAGCCGTGGATAAAGAGGATTGCGACCTCGCCCTTACCCTCCTCAAAGGGCTCGGCATAAGACATAATCGACCCGTCAATCCACTCGACAGTCTTAATCCACCTCATGTGCATCAAGGAAGTAACAAGACGGACAATAAGATTCAGCGCAAGCCAACAAAGGAGAATAATACCGAGACAAGAAACCCAACTACCCATAACCTTAGCGCCCAGTAGAACCGAAACCGCCATCACCGCGGATAGTATCTGAAAGCTCCGTTACTTCATCATACTCAATAACGGGAACTTGAGAAATCACCATTTGGGCTATGCGCTCGCCATTGGCAATCGTCTGCGCCGCGAGAGAATGATTGTGCAAGGCAACCATTATTTCACCACGATAATCGGCATCGATAACACCGACCTTGTTTGCCGGCGCAAGCCCTCGCTTGGAGGCAAGCCCGCTTCGTGCATAAATAAGCCCAACAAAGCCTTCCGGAATCTCCATCGCAAGTCCGGTATGGACCAAAACGGTTTCGCCGGGGGCAATTAAAAGGTCTGTGTCAAGAATTGCAAAAAGGTCCGCACCAGCTGCCGCAGATGAAGAAAACGCCGGCAGCTTTGCGCGGGAATCAAGCCTCTTAACATTTACCTTCATCAAAATCTCCTAACGCAAAAAGTGGGCCCATAGCTTGATAACGATAACGGCAACAGTGATACCAGTTACCATGCCCGCCAAAACCTCTTTGCGGGTATGACCAAGCATCTCCTTCAATCGCGGCACATTAAAGGTGTGCTTTGTAAACAGCTCCTCGGTTATTTGATTCAAAAGTCTAGCTTGCTGACTTGCAGCATAGCGGACGCCGGCAGCATCAAACATAGTCACTGCGGCAAAGCTTATAGCCAAGGCAAAAATCGGAGAGCCGAAACCCTCAGTCATACCAATTGAAGTTGCCAGGGCTGAAACCATAGCACTATGAGCGCTCGGCATACCGCCGGTGCTGACAAAATAAGAGAAATCAATCCTTTTCGTATGGGCAAAATCTATACAAAGCTTGATAAATTGCGCCGTAGACCACCCCAGAAAAGGAGACCAAAACCAAGGCGACTTAAAAAGTGTGAAAAAATCATAATGCAATGTCATCTCTTCCATAATCAACCAGCATTTCTGTATGCGAAGAAAGTTCTCACAAGAATTTTGAAATCAAATGCCAAAGACCAATTCTCCAAATAATACAGATCAAACTTCACGCGCTCAGAAATGCTCGTATCCCCTCTAAGCCCATTAACCTGAGCCCACCCGGTAAGACCAGGCTTAGAGACATGACGCCACATATAATGCTCCACCCCAGGGGTGAATTGCTCGACAAAATACGGACGCTCAGGACGGGGCCCCACAAGGCTCATCTCACCTTTAAGGACATTCCAAAACTGAGGAAGCTCATCAATATTCCATTTGCGTAAAAAGGCACCGGAGCGAGTACGGCGCGGATCGTCGCCGACAGTCCATCCCGGCTTGCCACCGCTCTCCGCATCCTGCTTCATGGTGCGAAGCTTGTAAATCGTAAAAGTCTTGCCCCGACGACCGCATCTCTCCTGGCCGTAAAAAATCGGGCCCTTTGATTCGCACTTGATTACAATCGCAGCAATCAAAACAAAAGGCAAAGAAATTAAAAGACCGATAACCGAACCAATGATATCGACGACACGCTTCAACATACGATTCCAGACCTGATCAAGCGGCCAACGGCCAATGCCGACCAGCGGGACATTGTCAATCATCTGAAACTCCATACGAGTCGTCATCATTCTAAAGAGATCAGGAATCATATTAAAACGGACAAGATGCCGCTCGCAAAAAACAACTAAACTCACCGTTTCGTCATGAGTAAGGGAGTGTGTTGCCAGGACAAGCATATCAATCTGCTCAGAATCAACGACCTCCTCAAGCTTTGCCCTATCACCTCTTAACAAATGTGCCGGAATTCCAGATGCGACAGGCTCATCGCCAACAGTTAAAATCGCCGCAATCTGAGTACGCATCCTAGGCTCGCTCTCAATTGCCTTGATATAACGGACAGCATCCTCGCCAGTACCAAGGATAATCGCCCTATGGCATGGCTTGGATTTACTGGCAACCTTAACCTCCAAACGGAAAAGCAGCAATCGCTCCAGAAGCACGAAAAATGTCACCGTTGCCATAGAAAGCAATACCACACCGTTTGAAATAAAGGGCAAAGTATTTTTCAAAAGTCCCGATGCAATCAAAACACCGCAACCGCCAAAGATACAGGCACGGACAATTCTCGGAATCTTTGCCGAAAATGTCCCGTCTTGCGGACGAATATAAAGCTTAAGAAGCTGAAATATCGTCAAATAAATAACCAATGCGACAAATGAAGCCCGTGAATAAAAACCATAAAGCCTCAACTGCGCCTCTGGATTAGTCAAAAGAGATCGAATAGACTCATCGAGAGCAAACCAACCACTGTCAAAACGAATCCAAACAGCGACCATCTGCCCAAGCCAAATAACTGCCAAGTCTGCAATTATAGCAAAGAGCGAAGTTATCGCATCATACGAATCTCTATTCTTCATCCCAAGAGACATTAAACTACTTCCTCAAATCAACGCGGCGAATCTTACCGCTTGTTGTCTTAGGTAGTTCATCGACAAAATCCACAATACGCGGATACTTGTATGGAGCGGTCGTTTGCTTGACATGGTTCTGAAGCTCCTTAGCAAGCTCAGGACTTGCAGAAAATCCATTGGCAAGCACAACCGTTGCCTTAACGACAATTCCGCGCTCGCCCTTTGGATCGGGAACTCCAGTCACAGCGCACTCGACAACTGCAGGGTGCTCCAGCAATGCGCTCTCAACCTCAAAAGGTCCAATGCGATAACCGGAACTCTTGATAACATCATCGGCGCGGCCGATAAACCAGAAGTAACCATCCTCATCCTTCCAGCCCAAATCACCAGTATAGTAGCAGCCATTACGCCAAACAGAGGGATTCTCGTAGACCTTTTGCTCAAAGCCGTACCCGTCAACCAAGCCGCAAGGCATAGCGTTACGGTTGCAACGGATAACGATATTACCCTCAATGCCAGGCCCGCAGCTGGCACCATTATCATCCACAATATCAACATCAAGACTTGCCGAGGGCTTACCCATCGAGCCGGGCTTTGGCGACATCCAATAGAAATTACCGACGATAACGGGAGATTCGCTCTGCCCAAAGCCCTCGTTAAGCTCAAGACCGGTAAGCTCCTTAAACTTATTGAAAACCTCGGGATTTAATGCTTCACCGGCAATCGCACAACGCTTTACACTAGACCAGTCATACTTGGACAAGTCCTCCTGAATCATAAAACGAAAGACCGTTGGCGGTGCACAAAATGTCGTCACCTTGTACTTTGCGATAATCGACATCACATTGGCCGCATGGAACTTATCCATATCGTATGCCATAATGGCACTGCCGGAAAGCCACTGGCCATAAAGCTTACCCCAGGCAGCCTTAGCCCAACCCGTATCAGAAAGGGTAAAATGCAAGCCGCCAGGCATACAATGCTGCCAATATCTTGCAGTTAAAATGTGACCAAAAGGATAGAGGAAGTTATGTCGGCAAATTTTTGGATTGCCAGTCGTGCCTGAAGTGAAATAGCAAAGCATGGCATCGCTATTGCAGGTAGCCTCATCCCCCGTCGGGCGGGCAAAGAAATCAGGGAACGAAGCCATCTCATCGTCAAGATTCAGCCATCCGTCTTGAGATGGACAGCCGCAATTCACTAAAAACGGAACAGGAGTCTTTGCCTGAGCCTCAGAGACAGAAGCAATGACATGCTCATTGTTACTCGTCACAATCATCTTGACATTAGCGGCCTCAACGCGATAATTGATATCATGAGGCTGAAGCAAATTGGAGGCAGGAATCGCAATGGCGCCAATTTTGTGAAGCGCCATAATAACCTCCCAATAACGGTAATGGCGACACATTATAAGCATCACGACATCACCCTTGCAAATACCGAGAGACTTAAACCAGTTGGCGATTTGTGAACTCTCCCTGGAAATATCACGCATAGTCAGAATGCGCTCATCGCCATGGTCATTACACCAAACAAGAGCACGACGATCAGGGTCCTCCGCCGCCAATGTATCGATAACATCAAAGGCAAAGTTAAAATTCTCAGGGATTTTCAAACGATAGTTAGCCTTGAAATCCTCATAAGAAGAGAATTCCGTCCTATCCAAAAATCTTTTCAAAAAGTCTTCCATTTTCACCTCAAAACAATTATTACTATTATACCGCATAATAACAAAGTAGGTCAAACTCTGTGAATTTAGCGGAAATAAGCAAGATTCTACACTTGCCTTTTGACCTCAAATACTGTAAAGTTAAGGGAGCTTTTTTTATACTTGTTTAAGACATGGCGACAATGAAAACAGAACTCCTTGCCCCAGCGGGATCCTTTGACGCGGCCTGTGCCGCTTTTCAATATGGTGCTGATGCCGTATACCTTGGTTTAGGAGGGCTTTCTGCCAGAGCTGAGGCTGTAAACTTCTCTCCTGAGCAATTAGCGGCAATTGTTGCATATGCCCACTCGCTGACACCCAGACGCTCCGTCTACCTAGCCGTCAACACCCTTGTCCACGACGATGAATTAAATGGAGCTGTAAAAGCACTAACCATTGCTGAAAATGCCAATGTCGATGGAGTAATCATACAGGATTTTGCCGTCTATTCATTGGCGCGCAAGCTTTTTCCCAACCTGATACTCCATGCCAGCACTCAAATGTGCGTTCATAACAAAGAAGGCGCGCAAGCACTAAAAGAGCTAGGATTTTCACGCGTAGTTTTCTCAAGAGAGCTCACATTTAACGAAATAGCCGATATTGCCGCTACTGTTGATATCGAAACCGAAGTATTCATCCATGGCGCACTTTGCTACGGCTATAGCGGGCTTTGCCTCTTCTCCGCTCTGACAACCGGCAGAAGCGGCAACCGTGGCAAATGTGCATACTGCTGCAGAGGTGCATTTTCTCATCCCGAAAAAAATCAAAGCTCATTCCCCTTCTCCATGCGCGACCTGGCATTAAGAGATAATGTCATCAAGCTTAGGAATGCAGGAGTGACCAGCCTTAAAATCGAAGGACGCATGAAAAGTCCGCTCTATGTTGCAGCGGCGACCCACCTCTATCGGCTAATCCTAGACAATGTTGCAACCCCCGAAGAAATTGAAGACGCGGCCAAAGATTTGGAAACGGTCTTCAGCAGACCCACTACATCACTCTACTTCAATGGCAGAAATGCCACCGCCGAATCAATAATTGACCCTGAAACCGTAGGTCATAGAGGCACGCTCATTGGCCGCATTGAAGGAGTAAGCCGCGATCGCAACGGCAGATTCCTCCGCTTTACGACCGCCCGCGACATTGAAGTCCATGACGGACTGCAAATTGACATGCCCGGGCGTCCCTACGGCTTCCCGGTCGACATACTGCGGAAAGCCGGCGAACTTCGCTCCATCATATCTGCACCATCCGGCAGCCGCGTTGAAATCGCCCTCCCAAAGGATGCTCCAAAACTTGAAATAGGCGCAAAAGTCTTTTGCTCGTCATCGCAGGCAGTCCATAGAAAGTTTGCCTTCTCGCACCCGCGAAAAACAGAAATGCTCACTCAACACGGAATTGATGTCGAGCTGACGCTAACCTCAAACTCAATTACAGCGACATCAAATTACAACAACGAGACGGCAACAGTCGCGCTTGAAGGCGCCTTCACAAAAGCGACAAAGCCAGAGGCAACTCGCGCTGCAATTGAAAAGGCGTTTTCAAGAACTGGAGAATCCCGTTGGAAAATAAATAAAATTAACATCAACGACCCGAATACGCTTCACGCGCCGGCATCCCTACTCAATGAACTTCGCCGCCAACTGTGCCAAGCACTCGACAACATCTTCGAAAAGGCACAGGCAACTGACGAACGGCAAAGATTAAATCATCTTCAAAGCGAGCTATCAAAGCCGATTTCAAACGACAACGCAATCCCAACAGGTCATTCATGCAAAGTCAGGATTTCGGCGACGCCTAAAAAAATCGAAGCCAATGAAGTAGTCCTTGCTCTATCAATCCAAGATGCCGCCGACTGCAACCGACTTGACAAGCAGCTTACGGAATGGCAAAAATCCAATCCAACAATCAGGATTGCCCTGCCGACACTCACCAGAGGCGAGGAAGCTGAAATTGTATATAACGCAATCCAGCACCTATATTCCAAAGGGTGGAAAGCTTATGAATGCGCTGACATTGCATCACTTCATGCGATAAAGCGCCTCTGCAAGGATGATATAACAATCACTGCAGACAACACATTCTATGCTCTCAATAAGATAGCCGCATTACAACTTCGCGATTTGGGAATTTCAGCCGTAGTTGCTCCTGCCGAAATTGAAGATGATAAATTAAGCGAACTCTGCAAAACCGCCCCATCAATGATAATTGTGCCGATCAAAAGCCGCCCCCCGCTCTTTATATCAGAGACCCGCCCGATAACACCTTGGAACAGATCCTCAAAATACGAGCTGAAAGATCGGCACGGAAACAACTACACAGTTGAGAAATATGATAATCGCTGGTATACTCGTCTGAAGACTGCAACCGAACATCCAGCAATAGCAGGCGCCCTACGCACAAGAACCGATTTAACCGACTGCACAAATCCATAAAAAGCGTCACATTTGGAGAACATCATGAATACAGAAATCAAAATACTTCCATCAATGCTTGCAGCTGATTATGGACACCTTGCCGATGAAGCCGAAAGGTGCGAAGCCGCAGGTGCCGATGCTCTCCACCTAGATATTATGGACGGGCACTTCGTCCCCAACCTAAGCTTTGGCACGGGTCTCGTCACAGCATGCAGAAATGCAACAAAGCTCCACCTCGACACACACCTAATGGTAACCCGCCCCGACATCTACTTCCCACGCTTCATCGATGCCGGCTCTGACGCAATCTCATTCCATGTAGAAGCAGATTGCGACATATCCAAAACCCTAGCTGAAATACACAAACGAAATGTCAGAGCCGGGCTCGTCCTAAAGCCAAAAACAGATGCGGAAGCGTTGCTTCCATATCTAAACCAATTTGACTATGTGCTAATCATGACAGTAGAGCCTGGCTATGGCGGACAAGCCTTCATGGAAGAGATGCTTCCAAAAATCAAAGCCGTCAGAGAAATATCCCAAAACTGCCCAAAACCATTTCCAATAATGGTAGATGGAGGCATCACAACAGCAACCGCCCCACTCTGCATTAAAGCCGGTGCAACCGAGCTTGTCGCTGGCAGCTTCCTCTTCAAAGCAAACGACATGCACAGCGCAATCACCAATCTGAAACTCTCCCACTAAAAACCCCTCCAATCTAACTGTCAAACTCGCAAACTTTAATCACTAAATGGCGTTTTTACGGGACAGGCCTTACCCAATTAAAACTGTAAAACTCGCAAACTGTCTTTACTGTCAAACTTGCCACCTAATAACCTTTAAGAACCAAGCTGCAATTTATCTGCGTTCTCTGCGATAAAATTTTATAAAGGGACAGTCCTTTTCAGTTGTAACGAAAACCGATGGTCTAAATCTTCCGCACAAAGACAAATGCATCGTATAAGGAGGCTCAACATCCTCTGGAGCGTTAAACCTGACACACTCCCTCCCGTTCTTATTCCTTATGCAGATTGCAGCGGGAAAAGAGTGAACCTTTGCCGAATAATGGGCAGATGGAAGATATGACACCCCCTCGGGAAAGGCAATCTCGTTGTCAAAAACATATCGCCTGCTCCACACCCTCTTAAAATCGACATCATAAGGCCGGGAACAAGCCGTGACTGAGCGGCTATCCATACACCAAAGACTCCAAAAAAACTATTTCTCAAGAGATTCTAGTATACCATAAAGAGAGACGAGCCCGAATAGCGATACTGCGAAAGCCCCATTCTCCCCTCGCCCGCATCGTTCATATATCGCTCAACGGTCGGGTCAGAAAATTCATTTGCGACAGAAAAATACCTTGAATAACGGGCGGCATTCGTAATCCTGCCGCTTGGCAAAGCCACAATCTGAGGCACCATAGAGCCATCCTGCTTCATATCCAAGCCGTAACTATTTGCGTCCGTCAAAGATTCAATCTCCTTGCTCTTTGAATTCAAGAGCCTTAAAAATAATTGGGATTTGCGCACCTGAACGCATCCTGCCATCAATGTAAAATGTGACATTGGTATACAAAAGCTTAATCGGGTCTTCAAAACAAGGAGTCTCGCCTATAAAATTTTTGCAGCCGGAAAAACTAAAATAACCGCCGAAAGTATTATCCTTAATCAACCCGCCATAAAAGTAGTTGGTGCAAAAACAGCTGGTGCAATCCATAAAAGCAGGTCCGCCGTTATCTGCGATAATACCGCCGTTAACTTCAAGAACACCCC
>JAZUMF010000125.1:0-4190 GCA_045603485.1 Kiritimatiellia bacterium
ACTGCAACAACTCCGAGGTTACGCTACTCTTGTGGAGCGACAACAGTTTTAAAAATACCTTCTTGGGCGGTACGAAGTGTGCCGGTATTGCGGCTCTGGCTAATTTAGGAGGTACAATCATCATCTCCAACCTTAACGAAAGCGCCGCATTGAATGTAACGGGTGGTGCCCCATCCGGGAACAGTGGAGCTGCGGGTATCGGCGGTGGCGACAGGCAGAAGGGCGGCACCATAATAATACGCGGCGGAATTATCAATGCGACAGCTGGTGTTCAGGCGGGTAACGACGGCGGCGCGGGCATCGGTGGCGGATATTTGAATGGGGCTATTTCAATTATTATCTCAGGTGGCACTGTTACGGCGACATCTGCACATTGCGGCGCCGGTATTGGGGGTGGGCGTCAGGGTGTCTGCGATTATATTGAAATTTCAGGTGGAACAGTAACTGCAAAAGGCAACGCTTATTCCGCCGGCATAGGAATCGGGTATCAGGCGGGTGCGAGCGGAACTATTGTAATTTCGGGAGGTGTAGTCACGGTGCCTTCGGGTTCAAAAAGCTCAATCGGTATCGGCGGCGGGAAAGTGAATATTCAGATTACCGGAGGCACAGTCTCTGCAACCGGAGCCAGTTACGGAATCGGCGGCAGCAGTGGCAGTATCGTTATAAGTGGCGGCAGGGTAACGGCGGCGAGCACCACTGCGAGCTCTTCTACGGCGATTGGCGGAACTTCGATGGCCATCAAAATTTCAGGCGGCACTATCAAAGCAACCGGTAAATACCAAGGAATTGGCAGAGTTTCCAGCGGAACAGCGGGCACTGTAACAATCACTGGCGGCTCAATCGTGCAAAGTCCTGTATTGGCAACTCCGGTTCCGCTACCGACAGACGGCACAAGCCGCGTCTACGAGCTCACTATTTATGGACTGACACCAAACAGTCTTGCTAATGTTACGGGCCTTCCGAATAACTATAGCCTTAAAGATGCGTATGCGGATGCAAATGGCAAGATTTATGTTTATTTGCCTGACGGAAATGGAGATATCAGTGTTGAAGGGACTGCATACCGCTACACAATTAAAGGTGCCCCGACTACACCGTATCTGGCTTCCGAGACATTCGATATTTCGTTTGTAAATGCAAATCCCGATAAAGGCACTATTAGTAATAGTGGCGGAAGTTATCCCGGCGGCACGGAGGTAAGCGTTGTCGCAACCCCGTTGTCAGAGGCATTCGTCTTTGACAAGTGGACTGGCGATTTGCCCGATGGCGTCAATGCCCGTTCGCCTGATATCTCATTCATTACAGGCTCCGGTGATGTTTCGTTGACGGCGAACTTTGTTGACGCGCTCCGCGTGAATGGTCGTTCCGTTGGCTTCGGCAGCGGAGACGGATGGACTTATTCCGACAATAGACTTACTCTCACTAATGCAGGACCTTTCGTCATTCACGGAACAAGCACTTATTCGCGTATCTTTGTTGATGCAGATTGCACGATTGTCGCATCAAACCTCTATGTCAGCGCACAAGAGTTTACATCACCGGCATTGGACTGCAACTTCCACGATGTCGCACTTAAGCTTTGGAGCGACCCTTCCTACCGCAACGACTTATATGGTGGAGTGAACAATGCGGGTATTTCAGTCGTATCGACGAATATCGCGCGCGCAGATTGCGGCGCAAAGCTAACAATCACTGCTCTTAATGATTCCGCAGCTCTCAATGTTGTCGGCGGTCCCTTTACAAAAACCTCCACCCGCGGGAGTGCGGGTATTGGCGGAAGGGCTGGTCAGAACGCCGGAACGATTGACATTCGCGGTGGAACCATTACGGTTAAAGCAGGTACAGAGGGCTCTAACGATGGCGCAGCGGCAATCGGTGGCGGAGCTGCGGCAAGTTATCATTCCATATCAATATCCGGTGGAACTGTCTCAGCCACAGGAGCGTATTGCGGCTCGGCCATCGGCACTGGCCGCTCGGGAGCCAAGGGCGGCGTCATCGCGATTTCCGGCGGCAGGGTCACCACCTCGGTTTCGGGCGGCATCACCTACGGCTACACTATTGGCGGGGGATATCAGTCATCAGGTGGCACAATAAAGATATCGGGAGGAACCGTTTCTGCGCCAGCAGGGATAGGTGCGCCGGAATCCGGTGCAGTAGTGACGATTACCGGTGGTTCTGTTTCTCAGTACGAGGTGAATAAGCCTGCTCCGACAGATGGCTCTCAGCGAGTTTACCGCGTGACGACTACGATACTGAACGGCAATACACCAGTCAAGAATGCAAAGGTTTCAGTTAGGGTCTTGCGTAATTATGGCGTTAAGGACATCTACACCGATGCCAGTGGTAAACTTTACTTCTATTTGCCAAATGGTTCGCGCCGCTTCCGTGTTGATGATAATCGCTACCAATATACAGTCAATTCGGCAAATACTACTGCAGTGCAATTTTTTGAGTGGCCGACAATACTATCAATAGAGTAATAAGATGGTGGCTGACGGAGCAGCCACCGCAGAACTCTTAGAGAGAAACTGAAAAGGCCTGTCCCCTTAGAAAGGTTTTATCGCAAAGAACGCAGAGATTTTGTAAAAATATAGTAGCAAAAAAGTTTCTCGCAGAGAAAGCAGAGCCGCAGAGACGCAGAGATATTATGATAGTTGATGATAATTGGTCGTTTGGAGGTTAAAATGAGATTACGATGCGGAACAAAATTTGGGATGAACAAGTGTAATAGTGTGACACTTAAAGGAGCTTTGTGATAGTGCGGCTTTATGTTAAAACTTGAAAATGTATTTTATAAATTGTAAAATTAATAAAATCTTTTTGAATTATTACACTTAACGGGGGTTATGATGAAAACTAGTTTTATGAGTGCTCTTGCATTGGTTGTTGCCTTTGCGGCGACTTCGGTTTTTTCTGCAACGGTATTCCTTGACCCTGTTAATGGGGATGATGAGAATGGTGGTCTTCTTGAGACTGAGCCAGTTAAGTCTTTTGAGCGGGCTAAGGCTTTGGCTAATGGCGGTATTGTTTATCTTATCTTATGTCTACCCTTTCTGTCACTGAGGATACAACATTTGATTTGGACGGCGGAACTTTGCGCCGCTATATTTCTTCTGACGGTACAGTTACCAATACCGCAGATTTAATCAGTTGCAACACCGCAGGTGTTACGCTTGAGTTTTCCAATATTACGGTTGAGGGTATCGGAACGGATGTTAGAATTAGCGGTCATTTAGTTGCCGCCGCAAAGGCTAATGTCAAATTAGGTAAAAATGCTGTTTTGTGTAAATCATATACTCAGACAACTGGTGCGGGAGTGACTTGTGCAAATCTTACAATGACTGATAATGCGAAGATAACTCTTTGCAGGGTTGCCACGCCAGCCAGTCAAGCGGGCGGTGCGGGTGCGACGGTTTCAGGATTATTGAAAATGTCTGGAATTTCGGAGATATGTTTTAATTCAAATGTTTGCGAATATGGCAGCAGCGTAGCTTCGCAACGCATTGCAGGTGGTGCGTATTGCGGTTCATTTGTTATGGAAGATAATGCGTCAATCCATAATAACCGTTCTCAGGCGAGAACATATTTGTATGGCATTTCATTCGGTGGAGCTGGCTTGCATGTTAGAGGGGCTACGACATCGATTATGAGGGGCAATGCAAAAATACATAATAACGATGCATATTATCAGCGTGGCGGCGGAATCTGTTGTGATGAGGGAACTATTGTAATGCTTGATTCTTCTTCAGTAGTTTCCAACTCGTCTATTCCGCCAAACCAAAATGTGGTTAGTGCACAAGCTATGTGGGCATCAGCGCTGATTATGTCTAATAACGCGACTGTTGCGTACAACGGGCTAAAGACTACTGCAGCGCGTTATGACTCCGGCGACGGGGCTGTAAATGTCGGTAAACTTTATATGCACGACGATGCATTGATTGTCAGTAATGTCGCTAGAACAATTGGTGGTGCTGTGGTTCGAAACGGTGGTGGAATGTATGATAGGGCTAGAGTTGCCTACAATACGATAACTTGGAAAAAAGAATATTGTTGCTCAGGCGGCTTGCTTGTTTCGGGCGGTGAATTCTCCATGAATGACGATACCGTAATTGAAGGTCATCCGGAATCACCGTATTTATATGGCGGCGTTTGCGTTAATAATACAGGCCGCTTTATTTTGAACTCCGGCA
>JAZUMF010000126.1:0-38836 GCA_045603485.1 Kiritimatiellia bacterium
ATTTGCGACATCAAATGATGTCTTTTGTTTTTATATAAAAAATATTAAACATTAGTAAAATGTTGCAATGTAATAATACATGTAAAAATTTTATGGGGGGGTGATTTCAAAGCAAAAAATTTGACAATCGTTTTTATAAAGCATATTATTTTAGTGTTATAAGTATTTTAAGAGGATTCGTGCATGCACGATGAATCTAACTAACTAATCTAAGGAGTTGATATGTTGCGTATCCTATTGAAATTTTTCACCGCATTTATGTTGGTTGCGGTACCATCGGTCTTTTCCGCAACGGTTTATCTTGATCCTGTCAATGGCAACGATGATAACGGCGGTGTTTTGGAGTCAGAGCCTGTTAAGTCGTTTGAACGGGCAAGAGCTCTTGCAAATGGCGGTATTGTTTATCTTATGAAGACTTTGACTGTCACTGAGGATTCTGTTTTTGATTTGGATGGGGGCATCTTGCGCCGTTACATTTCTACCGACGGCACAATTACCAATACCGCTGTTTTAATCAGTTCGTCTACGGCAGGTATTTCTTTGTCATTTTCAAATATTACAGTTGAGGGCATCGGAACCGAGTCTTATGTTTCCGGGTGTCTTTTAAGCGCTTCTAAGGCGAATGTCAATATTGGTCTTAACGCTACATTTCAAAAGTCTTACACTATTACTGTGCCGGCAGGTATTTCATGTGCAAATCTAACTATGTCCGATAATGCTAAGATTACCTGGTGCCGCATTGATACGGCGGCGAAGCATATTGTCGGTGCTGCGGCCGCTCAGGTTTCGGGTCTTTTGAAGATGTCCGGCACTTCGTCTATTTGCAATAATACGAATGTCTGTCTCTATACATCTTCAATAAACGGTTTGCGTCCTGTTGCAGGGGCTTGTGCCGGATATTTTGAGATGAGCGACAGGTCTACGATTAAGCAAAATATTTCTCGTACTAGGGGCTACAGTAACTATATCTCAATCGGCGGTGCCGGGCTGTATATATCGGGACCGAATACTTCGGTCATGCGTGATTTCGCTTCAGTAAGTGAAAATACATCTTCTTCTCAGCGCGGAGGAGGTATCTATCTTAATTCCGGTACTCTGATTATGATGGATGATTCGTCGTTGGTTTCCAACTCGGCGTCATATACGCCGATTAGTATGGGCCACGGCCAGGCAATTTTTGCAGCAAGCAGCGCGACATTGATAATGTCTAATCGCGCGAGTGTCGTTTACAACGGAATCAACGCAAGGGGGAGTCGGCATGATTCCGGCGATGGCTCTGTAACCGTCGGATATCTGTATATGCATGACGATTCATCGGTTGTAAGCAATTATGCGGATACCGCGGGCGGTGTCAGGATTAATACCGGGGGAGGTATGTTTGACCGTTCAAGAATCGCCTACAATAAGATTAAATATCACAACCATCAATCATTTGAGGGCGGCCTTATAGTTGCAGGCGGTGAGTTTTCGATGAATGACGATGCTGTCATTGAGGGGCATGTTGACAGCGCGGCCATATCTGGCGGAGTGGGAGTCTATGGCTCGGGGCGTTTTGTTATGAACTCTGGTACAATTCGCGGCAATAATGGCGGTATTTTAATCAGTGCATGTGTCAAGGGCGGTACAGCGGTCATAAATGGCGGTTTTATCACTAATAACGCATCTTTTGGTATTCAAAACGGCAGCATACCTTATACCGGATATTACCGCGTAGGCGGCAGGCTTTTCTTGAATGGCGGCGTTATCGGATACAATACGGGTTATGGAATAACCGATTTGGGGAACTGCGCAAGCACTAACTATTATCGCGGCGGCATGACGGTCGGTAATACAAAGGGGGGTGTAAGGGTATACAATGCCGCGACTTGCGCCTATATCGGCGGAAATCCTCGGTTTGATGATTTCTTTTACTCACAACGACCGAGCTTCTCTTTTTTGGTCGATGAGCGTATGCGCTTTGGTGCCAACATCCCAATGGTTTTTACGGCGCTGGATTCGAAGAACAGGGAGATTGCATCTTTGACGACTGCAAACGGTTTTGGCCTGGATATGAATCAGGATGGCTCTATGGAGCCTCAGATTGTAGCTTTGCCGAGCGGTAGGATTATGAACGCCGCCCGTTATTCAAAGTATTTTTCTGTGGAGAATAAATTTACCGATCCTTCTGTCAAGCGATATATGAATGATGTCGGCGAGGGGCGCATGGGTTTTTCTCTTTATCCCTTCTCTGGCCATACCTTGCTTTTTGTGAAATAAATTGACAAGACTTGGCTTTTTCGGTATAATCTAATGGGCAAAAGGACAATGCAAGCGTTCGGCTCGCAATCTCCTTCTTTGAACTTCTAATATCGGGAGTCTTGCAATGCACATCAATCCTTCTGTTACAGCCTTTATGGCTAATTTCCCTGGCGAGGCGTTGACCTATGACGATGTCACGCTTGTCACTCAGTATGCCGACTTTTTGCCGGATGAGACTTCAACGGTTTCCCGTTTGACTTCTCGCATAAATATCAATGCTCCATTTATCAGTGCGGCTATGGATACCGTTACCGAGTCAAATATGGCTATTGCCATGGCTTTGGGCGGCGGTATCGGCGTTATCCACAAGAATCTTTCCGCTGAGGAGCAAACCCGTCAGGTTCGACTTGTTAAGAATCACCTTAATGGTTTGATTCTTTCACCTGTATGCTTCCACGAGGAGGATACGCTTGATACGATTATGGCTTACAAGCAGGAGCAGGGTATTCGCTTCGGCGGCTTCCCTATTCTTGATAGTCAGGATCGCGTTGTCGGTATTCTGACTCGTCAGGATGTCCGTTTTGCAAGCTCGATGGATGTCAAGGCTCGCGACATTATGACGCGCACAACCGTTACGGCAGCACCCGGGACATCGCTTGAGGACGCGTACAAGCTTATGACCGCCAACAAGATTGGAAAACTTCCTTTGGTAAACAAGGACGGCCATCTTGAGGGGCTTTACAGCTTTACGGATGTTAAGAATCTCGTTGAGAACAAGCATCCTCTTTACAGCCGTGACGCTCATCACCGTCTGCGCGTTGCCGCCGGCGTTGGTATGACCGAGCATGACCACCATCGTGTTGAGCTTCTTGTTGATGCGGGTGTCGATGTCTTGGTTGTCGACAGCGCCCACGGTCACTCAAAGGGTATTCTTGATATGGTTCGCTGGATTTCCAAGAACTATCCCGATGTTGATATTATCGCAGGAAATATTGCCACTGGTGAGGGTGCTGTCGCTATTCGTGATGCCGGCGCTCATGCGGTAAAGGTCGGTATCGGTCCTGGTTCCATCTGCACAACCCGCGTTGTTTGCGGCGTTGGTATTCCTCAGCTTACGGCTGTCTATGAGGCGGCTAATGCCCTTGAGGGTTCTATCCCTGTTATTGCCGACGGCGGTATCAAGCTTTCTGGTGATGTGCCTAAGGCTATTACGGCTGGTGCCGATACGGTAATGCTTGGCTCGCTTTTGGCGGGTACTGAGGAGAGCCCCGGCGAGAAGATTATCTACGAGGGCCGTCAGTATGTCGTTTACCGCGGTATGGGCTCTCTCGCGGCTATGAAGTCGGGTGCTGGCAGCCGTGAGCGTTACGGTCAGGCTTCAACAGCCGCCGATGATCTTGTTCCTCAGGGTATTGAGGGCGTTGTTCCTTTCTCCGGCCCTGTCCGCAGGATTTTGACCCAGTTTACAGGCGGTCTCCGTTCTTCTCTTGGTTATTGCGGATGCAGGACGATTGCGGAGCTTCAGCGTAAGGGTCGCTTCTATCGTGTGACCGGTGCCGGTATGCGTGAGGCTCACCCGCACGATATCAAGATTACGAAGGAAGCTCCCAACTACCGCAGCTAAGTGCGTTGCTGATTGAGCAATGAGAATTACAGGTGGAGAATTTGGCGGAAGGGTATTGAAGACCCCTCGCGGTGATCATGTCAGACCTACGCAGGATATGGTTCGCGAGGCCTTGTTCTCCATGCTGATGGCTGATGTGCCCGGGGCGCGCTTTTTGGATCTTTTCGCGGGCACGGGCTCGGTTGGTATCGAGGCTATGAGCCGCGGCGCTTCTGAGGTCTATTGGATTGAGGGAGATCGCGGCGTCGCCAAGACTACATTGCGCAATGTTTCAGAGATTGTAGGGAGTGATGCTGAGTTTCGCGTCGTCTGCTCTGATGTTATGCGGTGGATAAGGTCTGTTGGGCGCAATATGGCATTTGATATTGTCTTTGCCGATCCTCCTTATGCCGACGCCAAACAAGACGGTTGTGACGGAGGTCTCGTTGCCTTGGCGGATGCTTTGGCAAAGGGTGATGTCATTGCGAGGGATGGCTTGCTTATTACGGAGATGCCTATCGCCGCACCGGTACTTTCGCTGGAGGGGTGGCGTCTTTTGCGTGACAGAACTTATGGCAAGACCAGACTTGTGGTGCGTCAATGGCTTGGCGTAGAGAAAGAGGAGGAGTAGAGTTATGAACCGCATAGCTGTTTATCCCGGAACTTTTGACCCCCTTACGATGGGGCATTTTGATCTTATTGAGCGTTCTGTCAAGATTTTTGACCATTTGGTTATTGCAGTTGCCGCGACTTCGGTAAAGAAGGGGGCAATGTTTGAGCTTGATGAGCGCATTGAGATGATTTCCGCTTCATGTGCAGAGGCTGGCTTTAAGAATGTTTCTGTTGAGCCCCTTGATAGCCTTTTGGTTGACTTTTGCCGTAAGAAGAATCCTATTCCCGTTGTGGTGCGCGGATTGCGTGTCTACTCTGATTTTGAATACGAGTTTCAGATGGCACTGACAAACCGAAAGCTTGCTCCTGAGATTGAAACGCTTTTTATGATGCCTCAGGAGGAGCATAGCTATGTTACCGCAAGTATGGTCCGTGAGCTGGTGCGTTATAATCAAGATGCTTCTCAGTTTGTTACTAATGCGGTTCTTAAGCACATTAGAGCCTACATTGAAAGGAATAGGAAATAGCTTTCCTTTTGACAGATGAAAAAGGACGAAACAATTGAGGGGCTTATAATCGATGTCGCGCGGCTAGACCGCGACGGGGAGTATTTTGACGGAGAAATCCCCATTGAGGCGCTTGACCACGATATGGATGATTTTCTTTTCAAGCCGATATCGGGATTGCGCTATCATCTCTTTGTGCAGCTCTTGGGCGATGAGCTTCTTGTTCAGGGGTCGATTGAGGAGGATTTTTCGTGCATGTGCGTAAGATGTACGGAATATTTTCCTTGGACGGCAGAGGATTTAGAGGTCGCATTTTCTCTCGAAGTTCAAGAAAATTCTTTTATGGACTTGACTAATGAGCTTAGAGAGTGTATCATTTTATGTTTCCCGAGTAATCCGATTTGTCAGGAGGATTGCAAGGGTTTATGCTCGCAATGCGGGGCGGATTTGAATAAAGCACCTTGTTCGTGCAAGCCAGCAGATGATGATCGCTGGGGCGGATTGGACGGGTTTAGAACGGAGTAATACCATGGCAGTACCAAAAAGGAAAAAGTCAAAGATGCGCGTTCGTCAGCGCAAGGCTCATATCAAGGCTGAGCTTGCCCAGGTCAGCAAGTGCTCAAATTGTGGCGCACCCAAGCGCGCTCACAGAGTTTGCCCTGAGTGTGGCTACTATGACGGCAAGCAGGTCTTGACTGTCGCTGTTGAGAAGTAGTCTCTTCTACGGGATACTCTTATGCGTGTCGCCGTAGATGTTATGGGAGGGGATAAGGCCCCTCACGAGATTGTTCTCGGGTGTATTGAAGCCTCCAAGCGATTGGAGGAGATTCCTGGTCTTGAGCAGGTCATCATGGTCGGTCGTAAGGACGCCGTGGAGGCCGAGCTCAAGGCTTGTGGCGCAACACTCGGCGATTCGCTTGCCTTTGTCGAGGCCACCGAAACGGTGGAGATGGACGAGGCTCCTGCGGCGGCAGTCCGCCGCAAGAAGGATAATTCATTGACCGTCGGTATGGAACTTGTCAAAAGCGGCAAGGCCCAGGCGATGGTCTCTGCCGGTAATTCCGGCGCATTTTCCGCGGCGGCGCTCTTTACGCTAGGCCGTATCAAGGGGGTTCATCGCCCCGTTATTGCCACTGTTCTTCCAACTCGCGAAGAGAAGCCGATTGTTATTGTTGATGCCGGTGCCAATATGGATTGCGATCCGGCATGGATGGCGCAATTTGCGATTATGGGCAGTACCTACGCTGAAAAGGTTCTTGGTGCGGGTGAGCATCCGAATGTCGGGCTTGTCAATATCGGTACCGAGGAGTGCAAGGGTAATGAATTTACTCATGCGGCTTTCCCCTATGTTCAGAACTCCGGTGTGAACTTCAAGGGTAATATTGAGGGGCATGACCTTTTCCGCGGTGAAATCGATGTTGCGGTTTGCGATGGCTTTGTAGGAAATATCATCCTCAAGACGACTGAGAGTGTTGCACTCGCCATTGCAAATTGGCTAAAGAAATCTATCAGGGGCTCCGGCATTTTCGCACTATTGGGCGCATTGCTTTTGAAGGGAGCCTTCCGCCGTCTTAAAAAGCGTATGGATCCTGAGCTTTACGGCGGAGCGATTCTCTTGGGTGTAAATGGTAATGCCATCGTAACCCACGGTGCTGCGACCCATAGGGCTATTTTCCATGCCATCAAGGTTGCTGCAAGTGCCGCCAAGGACGAGCTTGGAGAGACAATTGCTTCCCGTATTGCCGCATACAACGAGCGTATGGTTGAGGTTAAGCCCACAGAGGGTTGCTAGCCGTGATTTTTTTAGACGCCCATGTCCATTCCTACGAGGAATATGATTCGGACATTCTTTTTGATTCCTTTATAAAGAATGCCGCTCGTTATGCCCCTGAGAATGTCGGGCTTGGAATGGTGGTTTTGCTCCGTGCATTTCAGTCATCGCTGTCATCGCTATTGGGGAGCCTAAATCTGGAGCGTTGGCATATTGAGGCCCCGGCTAAGGACGGAGATGCCTTTGTCGCAACTGACGGCAAATACCGTATAGCACTTTTTCCGGCCCGTCAGGTTGCTGCCCTTGAGCGTATTGAGCTTTTGGGATTTTTCGGCGATTCATTTGTTGAAGACGGGCTTCCCTTACGCGAGACTGCAAGCCGGCTTCGTTCACAGGGATATACTCCCGTTATCGCGTGGGGTAAAGGGAAGTGGCTCTTTAAGCGTGCAAAGCTAGTTAAGTCGATTATTGAGGAGCAGGCTTCGTTATCTCCGCTTCCGCTGATTGGAGATAGCGCACTGCGACCGAGCTTTTGGTGCGAGCCGCTCTATAAGCTTGCCTCTGGTCTTGGGTTGAAGTTTGTCTATGGTTCAGATCCATTACCTGGTGCGGGCAATGAGCGTAATGCCGGCAGGTACGCAACATTGATTGATGCCCCCATGACTTATTCTTGCCGTGAAATGCTGGATCTTCTTTGTTCTGCCGAAGCGCGTCCTTGCGGTAAACGCTTTTGGCTTTAGTTGCATTGAGGTGCTTTAATGGCTGGCCTTGAATACGAGAAGTTGCAGAGTGGAATTGTGATGGGTATTGACGAGGCCGGTAGAGGTCCTTTGGCGGGGCCGGTCTATGCCGCGGCAGTCCATTTGCCGATAGAGCTTGCGGAGCGACTTATAGAGGGCGATTGGTCATCGGTGAATGATTCAAAAAAGCTTTCGGAAAAGAAGCGTATCGCTTTGGCGGAAATTATCCGTGCGACGCCTGGCTGTATTTACGCTGTATCAACAGCCTCTCCAAAGGAGATTGATAGGCTGAATATCCTTCGTGCTACCCATCTTGCCATGCGTAGGGCGGCAGAGTCAGTCGCTGAACAGTATAAGTCGTTAAATCCAACGGTTGAAGATTCGGCTTTCTCGATTTTAGTTGACGGACTGCCTGTGCCGACCTTGCCCTTTCAATCGCAGAATATCGTAAAGGGAGATGCAAAATCGCTGCTGATAGCGGCGGCATCAATTCTTGCAAAGACCGAGCGCGATGCCTACTGCATTGAAATGGATAAGCGTTATCCAGGATATGGCTTTGCTGAAAACAAGGGCTATCCTACCGCCGCCCATTTAGCGGCTCTTCGGGAGCTTGGCCCTTGCCCTGAGCATCGTTATTCGTACGAGCCTGTCGCCCAGCAAACTTTATTCTAAGCATGTGGCACGATTTTTGCTACAATATCCAGCTAATGAATTTATTGAAAACAATTTTTTATTGCGCTCTGGCATCGTTCTCGATAACCGTTGGATGTATGTCGCCGGAGAGGGCTGTCCGTGAAGCCGACAAAGTCGGCTCTGAGATCGTCGGCGAATATTTTGAAAAGGTTGCCAATCGGACAAATGAATTTTCTATTGCGCGCCCGTCGGACAGGTTGCGAAATAGACTTCTGGCAGAGCAGGGGCTTGATCCCGATGCGGCAGAGTTGCTTAAAGCGGCATCGAATGCTAATCAGCGGCAGCCTTTGCCTGATCCGCTGATTCTGTCACTTGCCGATGCACTTCGTGTCGGCGCGGCTAATGACAATAAGTATCAAGAGGAAAAGGAAGAGCTCTTTAAGGTCGCACTTGCCCTTGATGCAAAGAGGCAGGATTTTGAAGCAACCTTTGCCGGTATATTGACTGGGGGTGTCGCCGGCGATAAGACCGATGGCTCTAAGGCGACAGGAGAAGCGACCGGCGGCGCAGGCGGCTCGATTTCCAAGAAGTTCCGTAACGGAGCGTCGCTTGCCGCTTCTGTTGGGCTAGATATCGTCAAGCTCCTTACTGGCGGTGGCAGTACTTTAGGTCTGGTGGGTGACGGCTCGATGACAATTCCGCTTTTGCGTGGAAGCGGCCGTCTTGTCGCTTCAGAACCTCTGACTCAGGCAGAGCGCAATATGCTCTATGCCATTTATGATTTCGAAGCCTTCCGTCAATCCTTTGCCGTTGAAATCGCCTCTGCATACTATGGTATGCTTAAAGCCGACCAGAAGCTCATTGCCTTGCGCGAAAATGCCGAGCGCTTGACGAAAAATTATGAGCGCGCAAAGCTCCTTTACGAGGCAGGGCGTCTGTCTCAGGTCGAGCTTGACCAAACGCGTCAGGATTTGCTTTCAACCGATGACAATTTGGTCAATGCGGAAAAGTCAAGACAGTCAGAGCTGGACTCCTTTAAGATTCGTCTGGGCTTGCCTGTTGACGCGCGCATCAATCTTGATATGTCGGAGCTTGACAGGCTTGCCGCAGAGATGGGGCTTGATATCGACGGGACAAATACGATCCAAGCGGCGGTTATTCAGCCTGCGCTTCCTTGGAGCGAAGACGATGCCGTGGCTATCGCCTTGACGAATTGCTACAATTTGTCAATTGCGCGTTATCGGATTGAGGATTGCGAACGCGCTCTTTTAATCGCCGAGGACGGCCTGCGTGCCGATTTGGGAATTAAACTCTCCGGCAGCCTTGGCCGCTCAAAGAAGGATGGGGAGTCTGCTGCAGATAAAAGCAGCTACAGTGCCGTAGTAGAATCGGATATGCCTTGGGAGCGGACAAGCGAGCGTAACGCCTATCGAATCGCACTTATCGCTCTTGACGCCAGCCGCCGTTCGTTAGAGTCACTCGAGGACAAAACGCGGCAGCTTGTCCGTGATGATATACGATCCATCAATTCGGCATGGTCTTCATTCTTGATTCAGCGGGAGGCCTTGTCTGTCGCACAAAGGCGTGTCCGCAGTACAACGCTTTTCCAGCAAGCCGGCAGGTCAAGCACCCGAGATTTGCTCGAATCTGAAAGTTCGTTGCTTTCAGCACGGAATTCCGTCGTAAGTGCCATTGTTGAATACCGTATGGCGGGATTGAGACTGCGCAGAGATATGTCGATGCTTCGTATTTCAGAGGAAGGATTGCTTCTCGATGATGAAAAGTAAAAAATTGTTTTTTGCGACTGTAATAGTAGTTGCGGTAGTGGCTATTGTCGGTGCCAGAGTATATTTAACTGGCGATGGCAAGTCTTTAGATGAAGAACCGACAGTCAAAGTGACATCGGGAAGACTTGATATTGTTGTCTCATCTCCGGGTACGATCCGTAGCCGTAATTCTGCAATTATAAAGAGTCAGGCCGAGGGTCGTAATACCGTCATATGGGTCATCGAAGAGGGACGCATTGTAACAAACGGCCAGCTCCTTGTTGAGCTTGATTCGAGCGAGCTTGAAAAGAACCTCACAGACCAGCTCATTGTTGTCGGCAACACAGAGGCAGCCTCCGCACAAGCCAAAGAGCAGCTTGCCATTGCTCAAATTGACCGCGAGGTGGCGATTTCAGATGCAAAGCTTACACTTGAGCTGGCAAAGCTTGATTACGAAAAGTATCTTAAAGGTGAGTATCCCCAGGCATTGCAAGAGGCTGAGAGTAAGATTGCCCTTGCCCGCGAAGAGGTTGAGCGCGCGGCAGAGAAATTAAATTGGACGCGCCGCCTATCCGAAGAAGGATTTGTCACTCGTAGCGATCTGCAAGCGGATGAATTATCACTTCGCCAGAAGCGCACAAGTTTAGAGTCGGCAATCACCGCCATGAATCTGCTTACCAATTACAATGTCCGCCAGCAGCGTGCGAAGCTCCATTCGCAAATTCAACAGGCGGAACGAGCAGTCAATAGGGTGACGCGACAGTCAAATGCGAATGTCGCACAGGCGGAAAGCGTCCTCGCGGCAAAAGAGCAAGAGGCGGCGCGCCAGCAGGAAAAGAAGCGGACGCTGGAGCAGCACATCGCCTCTTGCAAAGTCTATTCTCCCACCAATGGTATGGTTATCTACGCGTCCACAATGCTCGCGTCTCGTCGTCGTTGGGGAGCAGACCCTTTGGCTGCAGGCTCGACAGTCGTTAAGCGCCAGGAGCTCGTGCACATACCCGTCGAAGGAGGGCTTGTCGTTGAGTTCAGTATTCCAGAGTCGGACCTGACAAAGCTCGAACGGGGCCAGCCAGCCACGATTGGAATTGATGCTATGCCTGATATTAAGATATTAGGCTTCGTCTCAAAGATCGGTCTCATGCCTGACGGACATAACGCCTGGCTCAATCCCGACATGAATCTCTACAACTGCGAGATAAGCATTACCAATGCCCCAGAGCAAGAATTGCGGGCAGGCATGAATTGCTCCGTTGATATGCTCGTAGCGTCGTATGAGAATGTAATATCGATTCCGCTTCAGTGCGTCTTCCGCACAGGCAGTGAAAGCTGCGTATTCGTACTTGAAGACGGGAATCGTGAGCGTCGAGTAGTTAAGCTAGGTCAGGATAACGGTCGTGTGGTTCATATAGTCGACGGGCTCAAGATTGGTGATGAAGTAATGCTTGCCCCGCCACTTCAATCGGGAGAGGTCATAAGCGATGCCGGGCAAAGAGACAAAAACCCGCCACCCTCAAAAGAGAAGAAACCGCACCCGTCCTCAATGAATCTTCCCAAGCCGGCAGGGGGAGTCGATGTCAAGCGTCCCTAAAAGCGATGAAGTGATTCGCATTTGCGATTTAGCCAAACGGTATACCGTCGGGCAGAATGTGGTAAATGCTCTGGATGGCGTTTCGTTTACGGTTCGTCAAGGCGAATTCCTTGCAATTATGGGAGCCAGCGGTTCAGGTAAAAGCACCCTCCTTAATATCCTAGGATGCCTTGACCGTCCCACAGAGGGAGAATATTGGCTCAACGGAGTCGATGCGGCAGGGATGGACGACGATTCCTTAAGCGACCATAGACTTCTTAATCTAGGTTTTGTCTTTCAAAGCTTCCATTTGATACCCCAGTTAAGTGTTGCCGAAAATATAGCTCTCCCGATGTTTTATCGTGGAGATAATGAAGATAAAGTCAGAGAGCGGGTAAAAGAACTCGCTGATGCGGTGGGGATGGGGAATCGAATGAGCCACAAGCCATTTGAGCTTTCAGGCGGACAACGGCAGCGCGTTGCAATCGCCAGGGCTTTGGCAAACAATCCACCCGTGATTCTTGCAGACGAGCCAACAGGAAATTTGGACACGCCAACGAGCAAACAGATTATGGCGATTCTGACTGACCTCAACAGTCAAGGACGCACAATTCTCATGGTGACGCACGAAGACGATATTGCAGATTATGCGAAGTCCCGTATCGTATTGCGGGATGGCAAGATTATCCGCAAAGAAGGAGGCGTAATATGAGAGGCCTTGATATCATGAAGCTCATCAAAATCGGAGCTGCGGATGTCTGGCGCCATAAGCTCCGCTCCTTTTTAACAATGCTCGGTATGGTCTTTGGTGTCGGAAGCGTCGTCGCGATGCTTGCCGTTGGAGAAGGTGCCAGCAAGCAGTCGCTTGAATCCATCCGCAAGCTCGGAAGCCGAAATATTATTATAGCTTCTGTAAAACCACCCGAGACAGGTGCAGAAGGAATGAAGCGTTCTGCCCGATTAAGTAATTACGGACTTCTCTATTTAGATGAAGTTCGCATTAAAGAGACAATCCCCGGAGTAAGTAAAACCGTTCCAGCCCGCTTCATGCAGAAGAATGCCATCTACAAAGCATTGCAAGTTGAATTGCGCGTTGTCGGCACAACAGAAGCATGGTTTGATGTAATTGAGCGACCGCTAATCGCAGGACGCAGGCTCGTCCAGGAAGATATGAATCGAGTCTCTCCAGTATGTGTTTTAACGGAAGCCGGTGCAAGAAAACTACTAGCGGGAAGATCGACAATCGGTCAAGACATCCGCATCGCATCAACCGCCTTCACCGTTGTAGGCATCGTTAAAAACGAAAAGTCCTCGGGAGGACTTCAAATGCCCGATAGCGAAGCCGATGTCTATATTCCGATGAAGGCAGGTATAGAACGCTTCGGTTCTGTAGAGATGAAACGCTCCGCAAGTAGCTTTTCGGCAGAAAAAGTCGAGCTCAGTCAGATTGTAGTAGAGATGAAGTCCGATGAAGATGTCAAGTCGGGAATGAAAGCCATATCGGCAATGCTTACAGCATTTCACAAAAGACAAGACTATCGCATAGATGTTCCGCTTGCACTCCTTGAAGAGGCCGCCGCGACAAAACGAAGATTCAATACAGTTCTAGGCTCCATAGCGGCAATCAGCCTTCTGGTAGGCGGTATTGGCATCATGAATATTATGCTCGCATCGGTGACTGAGCGTACCCAAGAGATTGGCATAAGACGCGCAATCGGTGCCAAGCGCAGCCACATAGTAATTCAGTTTTTGGTAGAAACATGCGTGCTTTCAATCGGAGGCGGTGTCATTGGCCTCATTGTTGGGGTCGTAATTCCGATGCTCGTCACGAAATTCGCAGGAATGCCCACAAGCATTCGCCCCTACAGCCTCGTTTTGGCTTTTAGCATCAGTGCAGGCATAGGCATTCTTTTTGGCCTCTATCCTGCCCGCCGCGCATCAATGCTAGATCCGGTTGAAGCCCTGCGAAGAGAATAACTTGGGCAACCGTCACTTCACGGTACGGCAGTGATGGCCAATCGGTCGCCGCACGGCTTTCATAGCTTGATGCGCTTGCCGCCGGCAAGTGCCGATTTCGTCTCCAGCAGCAATATGCGGATAGTCTCGCGAGTGCTTTCTATCGAGGCCGTTTCCGGGCGTTTATTCGTTTTTACACACTTGGCAAAATATGCGATTTCATTGAAGTACATATTATTGTCGCCATATTGTCCCTGCTGCTGAAATTTGCTTAAAAAGGTGAAATGAGTATCTAAATTTTACTTTAAGTGTAGAATTTTTACAACCATTTCTAAAGTTTTCGGCCCCAACGGAGCCAAAATAATGAAGACCTTTTGCATTTATTGAGTTAGTATAGTGGAGTTTTGCTGTTATGTCAAGTGTAATAGTGTGACACTTACACTTAAAGGTTAGGAAGTGAGAAGCCCGCCATCGCCAGGGAGTGGAAAACACGCCGATGAATAGGTGCTTCGGCGAACTGATTTTGATAAAATGGTTGCATGGATCATGATGTGAAGAATACAGAAGGTGGGCAGAACAGCCGATTCATCGGCGGGTGTGAAACGCTACCCGGATATCGCCGTTGGGCTAGCCACGACTATGCAGGTTGGGGCTACTACATGATTACCTTCTCGACCGAGCCAAGGCGAAAGATTCTTTCCCGCATCGAGAACTACCAAGCCGTTCTCACTCCAAGTGGCAAGGTGCTTGAAGACGCGTGGCTCAAGATGGCTGAAGAATGCCCGCAGATATCGCTTCGCGAATATGCCGTGATGCCCGACCATTTCCATGGTGTAGTGGTTATGAAACCGGGAAGCGCCCATCCCCTTGGTTGGTGGGTGCGGCGCGTAAAGGCACGAGCCACCCGTGCCATTCACCAGATTCTCGGCGAAACAGCACCCATTTTCCAGGAGAACTTCCATGACTGGGTCTCGATGAATGCGGAGGTGTTCGACGAATTTCGCGAGTACGTGGCGGCAAATCCACGTCGAGACCAGTTACGTCGCGAAAACCAGCACTTGCTCAAGACGGTGCGAACTGCAACTCACCCTCGACTTACAGCTGCCGCGCCTGCCCTGCATTGGGATTGCATGGGCGATCTCGCCTTGCTCGACTATCCGCTGCTGCTACCGATTGTGGTGAGCAGACGTGCCGATGAATCGGCGGTTCGGCGCACGATTACCGAATTGGTCGAGCAGGTTCGGCATGGAGCGATTCCGATCGGCGGATTCATCTCACCGGGAGAAAAGGAGGCTTTACGCTCCTTTGCGGAGGTTCCGAGGGCAAGGGTGATCCGATTGCTTCCTTACGGCCTCAAGGATTTCCGCCCACATGGACGGCAACTGGAAAACCTGGCGGAAAGCAGGCTGTTGATACTCTCGGCCTTCCCAGAGGAGGTTGAAGGCTGCAATTGGGACAACTGCCACTGGAACAACATAGTGGCTGCCGCGATTGCGGCGACCACCCCGTTGGAAAAAAATTAAGGCCTGTCCCTATATTTGATTCTCCAAAAAAGTTTTATTGTCATTCTCCTGTAGGGTGACAGAATGAAACGATTTTTAAGTCTTAAAGTTTGACTTTGGCTATATTAAGAAGTAAAATAGAGTATCATACTGGTCGTAGCATCAGAAACGGCCAGACTCTCCACGGGGAAATCCTGGAGCGAGAAAGATGCAGGGTGGGAAACCTAACCTGCAAGCGTACGCAATCTTGCGTATTTGGCTTTGTCTGAAAACGACCAAATCTTCTGAAGAAGCTGAATATGTAAGATGCGTCACGTGGTCGATTCCGCGTGGCGTGTCTTTTATTCGTGTTTCTTCAAGGCGCTTGGTCGTGCCTCAGACAAGACATGGGTTTTAAGGCATGCCACGCTCTTTTTTTTGCGCGGGCGGGGTGATGTTTAACTTTTTGCGCAAAAAAAGGGGATGATTGAAATGTCAGTTGAATGGACTGGAAATTTTAAAATTGGAAGAAAAGTCTCTTTGTGGAGTGAAGAATATTTTTTTAAGTTCGCGTAAGATTTTTCCAAATTGGAGTAATAGTTAATAGAGGTTACAGTTGAAGTAATGTAATTTTGGTGTTTTAAGACATGCCACGCTCTTTTTTGCGCGGGCGGGGTGATGTTTAACTTTTTGCGCAAAAAAGGACAATAAAATGAAGGTTACTACAACACTAAAGTGGGCGGCAGTTTCTGCTGCATTTATTTCTATCGCATTACCAAGCTTTGGTCAGCTAATTGTTGCCAATGCCGCTCTTCGCGAGGAGATTCGTCAGCAGACGGAATGGACTGACGAAAATATCTCAAAGCATCCATATCTCTTTATTCAAGATTATATTCGTAAATGCGATGACCTGAAGGCTAAGATTGAGGCGCAGACAGTCACTCTTACACGCATGTCAAAAGAGGCTGCCCGTAAGGTAGAGGAGGCTGATGTTATAAAGGCGCGCTATTCGCGTTTTTTGGATTTAGCGAATAAAGCCTATGACGAGGCGGAAGCGAGCGGCAAGTGGCCCGTTGTGATAAACGGTTACGAGATGGATGAGGAAGAGCTAGGAGCAAAGATGGAAGATGCCGTAACGCGCTTAGAGCTTGCCGAAAAGGACAAAAAGGAAAATATAGCCATTGGCAAAAAAGTTGAAATTCGTAAGACTATGTTAAAGAAGAGAAAACGCGAAACGATAAATCTCAGGTTGAAGCTGGTACAGCAAGGAGAGCAAGTCAAAATGAATGAAGCATTAGCTGAGATTGAAGGCTTGAAAGATGTTCTTGGAACTATTAGTGATATGATGGTTGAGATCGATGAGGATCCAACAAAGCTTTCGGTTGACGAGTTGATGGAAGAAGACCCCAAGGAGGCACAGAAAGCGAGAATTCGTGCAATTCGTGAGAGGGCAAAAAAGGCTCAATAGTAATAGTAAGTTTTTTGGTATAAAAAGGAGAACTTTGTAATGTGTGTTATTAATGGTATGGAAGGTCAATTTGCAAATAGAGATGATTTGCATATTGTTAATGTTCATATGGGGCTTGGGAATAATACAATACCAGCCCGTTGTTTTATGGGCTGCTTAAATCTAACCCATATAACGATACCAGAAGGCGTTATTGCCATAGAGGATAGAGCTTTTGCAAATTGTATTAATTTGCAGGAGATTCACTTGCCTAATTCAATTACCGAAATTGGTGAGTCTGTTTTTGAAGGGTGTCAAAATTTAACTACGATTAATTGTCCAGAAAATTTAGCTAGGATGCCGAATAACTTAGGACATGATTGCTCAGAAGTTGGAATGCAAAATTTCCGTGAGGGATTCCTTCACAATAAATTTGAAGATATGTTTGCCGCTTTAGAGAGAGCTGTCGGGTATCTTGGTTGGCGTGATGGATATCGCAATGCGATACTCCATTTTAGTAATATTGACTGGGCGAATGCAGCTGACGCAGAGGTCTTAGAATTAGTAGCCCGTCAAGATAATAATATTGCAAATATCGGGCAGGGCTTAGTTGCCATTGGTGGCGAAAATGCTATTCAGAATCATATTCAAGAGTGTAGAGAAGTTGTCAGCCATTTGTATGAAATAGCTAACGCTGCGCGGAATGACAATATGACACCCCTTCAGATAAATCAACAAATAGATCAAATAAATCGACAAATAAATGTATGCAGAGAGGGCTTTAACCAACTGTTTGACGCTCGTCCACATATAATTTTCAACAGGCTTGTTGTGGCTGCATTTGCAAATTATGTTGTCCCAATACCAAACGAAAACCAGCTCCAACGCCTTGCTGATATATTGAATCGTATGGGTATAAGATACGATAATCAACCTTTGATATTTGATAATCAAAATTGTTTTATTCTTCAGCACAGGATTTTTGAGTCATTGTCAATGTTCTTGCCCAATCGCAATTGTTATGAACTTGGGTGCTTTGCATGGGTTCTTTCAAATGCTGATGAAGATGCAATAACCGAGGAACATTTTGCTGGTGAGGCTTTGGCAATACAGCAAATTCACAATATACTCAATGACGCCGGATTACTTAATTAAAACCGTTAAACATCTAATCAATAAAGGAGTTTAATAATGAAGAGATCAATTTTATTTCGCACATTATGCGTACTAGTGGGTTTTCTATTTACATCTGTAATTACCGTATTTGGTAGCAATGTGACAAATGAGTTTGAGAAGGTACTTGCTTTAGCTGAGCAAGGGGATCCCTTGAGTCAGTGTAAGCTTGGTCAAATATATGAGGACGGTTTATACGGTGTTACGAAGGACGAAGCCAAAGCCGCAGAGTGGTTTACGAAGGGATTAAAGTCGTATACGAAGGAAGCTGAAGAGGGTGATGTAGAGACACAGGATTATCTTGGTTCTGTATATATGAATGGTTGGTTGGGTGTTGCGAAGGACGAAGCCAAGGCCTTAGAGTGGTTTACGAAGGCAGCCGCAGGAGGGCATGCGGCTGCAATGCTTTATCTTGGTAATGTATATCATAATGGTTTATGCGGTGTTGCGAAGGACGAAGCAAAGGCCTTAGAGTGGTTTATAAAGTCAGCCGAACATGGGAATGTGCACGCAAAGAGTATTGTAGAACTTCAAAAGCGGAGAGTAAAAAAGGTAGAATATCCTTCAAACCAAGTGATCGCAAAAAAGGTAATTGAAGAAAACTGGACTAAACTTCCTGAGAATGCGACCTTTAGTGGGGGTGAAACAAATAATATCATGGAGGTTACTCCATCTATTGTTACTCCCTCTGTTATTGAAGGCTACTGGGCTAATGTTTTAGAGAATGCGACGCGAATATCAGTAGGCCCTCGGTCGAAAGGGGCTGAGTCCCAAAAAGGGGAGGGAATACTTGAAGCATTTGGTATGCAGTATATGCCCAATGCATACGAGTACTACCAAGAAGTGCGTGCTAAGGCTATTGAACGAGAGCAAATATTCAAGGAGAACTTTCCTGAAGGCGAAAAGTCAGATAGCACAGGCGGCAGGCTTTATACAAAAGTTCAGAAAGCTACGGCTAAAGCAGTTGGAGAGTATTTCAGGCGACGGGACGAGCTTTGTCATTTTTACTTAATGCATAAGGCAGGCATAATGAATAGCCAAGAGCTAATGAAGCTAGATGAAGCCAAGATTAGTACGCTCTTGCCGGCGATTGGTAGTGAATTTGTTGAGTTAAAATCCGAAGTCTCAAAGCCCACGGCTACAGAGAGGACATTTGCTGAGAAGTATATGACGTCAACATTGGCAGCCTATGATCGCATTTCAAAGCAAATGACAGAGACCTTAGAATTACATGAGGCACTCGCACTAGATTACTCAATTCTTGACGCATTAAGGGGAGCTTTAGCCTTGAATGTTGTAGCCTCAAGATTTAATCTTATATTAGAAAACAATAACGCCATCGTTGAAACATTTAAGAAAAACTCATTACTTTACACATTTGAAAAGATAACAGTCGGAGAGCTTGCCAAGCAGGACGAAGAGTTAAGTGTAAAAATGCAAAGCCTTGAAAAGAAACTGCCTATTCATGACTATGGTAAAGAGTGGCTTTTTCTCAATTGGACGGATAACGAGGAGTTTAATGTTATTTTTAGAGAGGTTCCAGATTTTGTGTTTGAAGCAACAATTATGGCGTTAAGATCATCAATGGTAGAAATACCGGGCAAAGATTACTTGATGAGTAAGTATGAGGTGACGCAAGGCTTGTGGAAGGCAGTGATGGGCGAGAATCCGTCTAAATTCAAAGGAGCCTCAACAAAACCTGTAGAGAATGTATCATGGAATGATATTCAAGAGTTTTTGAAGAAATTGAATGAACATCCGAAAGTAAAGGCATCCGGGCTAGTGTATCGATTGCCTACAGCAGATGAGTGGGAGTATGCTTGCCGAGCAGGAGCAACGGGTGACTATTGCAGGCTTGCTGATGGGACAGAGATAACAAAAGCAACCTTGGGTGATGTTGCGTGGTTTAAGGATAACAGCAATGAAGAAACTCATCCCGTAGGACAAAAGAAACCTAATGCTTATGGTCTATATGATATGCATGGTAATGTGTGGGAGTGGATTTTTACTGTTGCTGGCGACTTTTATGCTTATGTTTTTTACGGTGGAAGTTGGTACAAATCTAGCGACATTTGCCAATCATCCTATCGCTTTAGGCGTGACTCGGATGTCCGGGGCTCCGACTTGGGTTTTCGCCTTTGTGCCTCTAGTTGGTTTGTTGAGTTAAAGGAGTTAAAGAACTCGATGGTAAAAATACCGGACAAAGATTACTTGATGAGCAAGTATGAGGTGACGCAAGGACTATGGGAGGCTGTGATGGGCAATAACCCATCTGAATTCAAAGGTGATCCAAGGAGACCTGTAGATAGAGTCTCTTCTTGGTACGCTATTCAAGAGTTTTTGGAGAAATTGAATAAACTTCCAGAAGTCCAAGCGTCAGGATTAGAGTATCGATTGCCTACAGCGGAAGAGTGGGAGTATGCTTGCCGAGCAGGAGCAACGGGTGACTATTGCAAGCTTGCTGACGGAACAGAGATAACAAAAGAAACCTTGGGTGATGTTGCGTGGTTTTATGATAATAGGCATAGCAAGACTCATCCCGTAGGGCAAAAGAAACCTAATGCTTATGGTTTATATGATATGCATGGCAATGTGTGGGAGTTGACTTCTACTATTGTTAATGACATCTTTTATATTAGTTGCGGTGGAAGTTGGAGCGCTTCTAGCTACTTTTGCCAATCATCCAATCGTAGTAGGATCCGCTTTGGTGACTGGGATTACTGTGCCGCCACAGGTTTTCGTCTTTGCGCCTCAAGTAGGGCTGATAAGGCTCAAGAGGGTAAGTAGAGAAGGAGAAAAGCGCGAGAGCCTAGCGTAGCAAACGAGCGGTAGCGATTTGCTGCGCTAGGCTCAATAGGTAGCAAAAAAGATTGAGTGATTTTGAGTTGTCAGTTTTTTTACCGGTCAGTATCTGCATTTTTCCGTCTAATTTATGGTAAAAGGAGTTTAATAATGAAGAGATTAATTTTATTTCGCACATTATGCGTTGCCACCGCTCTGATTTTCGGAGCGGTATTTACAGCCTTTAGTGGGGGTGAAACAAATAATATCATGGAGGTTACTCCATCTATCGTTACTCCCTCTGTTATTGAAGGCTACTGGACTAATGTTTTAAAGAATGCGACGCTAATATCAGTAGACCCTCGTTCAAAGAATGCAGATTCCAAAAAAGGAGAGGGAATGCTTGAAGCGTTTGGTATGCAGTATATGCCTAATGCATACGAATATTATCAGGAAGTGCGTGCTAAGGCTATTGAGCTAAAGCAAAAATTCGAGGAGAATTTTCCTGAAGGCAAAAAGTCAGATAGCACAGGCGGCGAGCTTTATACAGAGATTATGAAAGCTACGGCTAAAAAAGTTGGAGAGTATTTCAGGCGACGGGACGAGCTTTGTCATTTTTACTTAATGCATAAGGCAGGCATAATGAATAGCCAAGAGCTAATGAAGCTCGATGAAGCCAAGATTAGTATGCTCTTGCCGGCGATTGGTAGTGAATTTGTTATGTTATACCCCATAGTCTCAAAGCCCACGGCTACAGAGAGAACATTTGCTGAGAAGTATATGCCGTCAACATTGGCAGCTTATGAGCGCATTTCAAAGCAAATGACAGAGACCTTAGAATTACATAGGGCACTCGCACTAGATTACTCAATTCTTGACGCATTAAGGGGAGCTTTAGCCTTGAATGTTGTAGCCTCAAGGTTTAATCTTATAGTAGAAAACAATAACGCCCTCGTTGCAACATTTAAGCAAAACTCGCTACTTCATAGTGTTGATGAGATAACAGTCGAAAAACTTGCCAAGCAGGATGATGAGCTAAGTGTAAAAATGCAAGGTTTTGAAAAGAAACTGCTGCCTATTCACGACTATGGTAAAGAGTGGCTTTTTCTCAATTGGACGAATAACGAGGAGGTTAATGTTATTTTGAGAGAGGTTCCAGATATTGTGTTTGAAGCATTAATTATGGCGTTAAGATCATCGATGGTAGAAATACCGGGCAAAAATTACTTGATGAGTAAGTATGAGGTGACGCAAGGCTTGTGGGAGGTTGTGATGGGCAATAATCCATCGCATTTCAAAGGAGCCCCAAAAAAACCTGTAGAGCGTGTTTCTTGGGATGATATGCAAGCGTTTTTGGCGAAATTGAATGCACTTCCGTCAGTAAAGGCATCAGGATTAGTGTATCGATTGCCTACAGCGGAAGAGTGGGGGTATGCTTGCCGGGCAGGAGCAACGGGTCTCTATTGCAAGCTTGCTGACGGGACAGAGATAACAGATGAAACCTTGGGTGATGTTGCGTGGTTTGAGCTTAACAGCGACAATACTCATCCCGTAGGGCAAAAGAAACCTAATGCTTATGGTTTATATGATATGCATGGCAATGTGTCGGAGTGGACTTCTACTGTTCATGGCGACGATTACGATTATTTTAATTGCGGTGGTAGTTGGCTCTATTCTGGCTATTTTTGCCAATCTTCCAATAGGGGGTGGAATTCCTCGGATAAACGGGGCTTCGACTTGGGTTTTCGCCTTTGTGCCACTAGTAGGCTTGTCGAGTTAAAGGAGTTAAAGAACTCGATGGTAGAAATACCGGGCAAAGATTACTTGATGAGTAAGTATGAGGTGACGCAAGGCTTGTGGGAGGCTGTGACGGGCAATAATCCATCGCATTTCAAAGGAGACCCAAAAAAACCTGTAGAGCGTGTTTCTTGGGATGATATGCAAGCGTTTTTGGCGAAATTGAATGCACTTCCGGAAGTAAAGGCATCAGGATTAGTGTATCGATTGCCTACAGCGGAAGAGTGGGAGTATGCTTGCCGAGCAGGAGCAACGGGTGACTATTGCAAGCTTGCTGACGGAACAGAGATAACAAAGGAAACCTTGGGTGATGTTGCGTGGTTTATCAGCGACAAGACTCATCCCGTAGGGCAAAAGAAACCTAATGCATATGGTTTATATGATATGCATGGCAATGTGTGGGAGTGGACTTCTACTGCTAATCGCGACAGTTATGGCTTCATTGTTAATTATGTTTGTTGCGGTGGGAGTTGGGGCAGCTATAATTTAAATGATTCCTATTCCAATTTCTCTTCATCCTCTCGTCGGAGGTATGACTCGGATGACCGGAGCAACTACGTAGGTTTTCGTCTTTGTGCCTCTTGCAGGGCTGACAAGGCTCAAGAGGGTAAGTAGAGAAGGAGAAAAGCGAGAGAGCCTAGCGTGGCAAACGAGCGGGAGCGAGTTGCTGCGCTAATCTCAACAGGGAGCAAAAAAAATTGAGTGATTTTGAGTTGTCAGTTTTTTAAAAAAGATAAGAGGAGTCTAATATGAGTTCAAAATGCAGACATTGTGGAAGTACGAGTTATGGTAGCGGTTGTTATCACAGCCCGACGAAGAAGCACGAGCATCGCGACGACGAGAAGCATTACGAATGGTGTGGCTCGTCTAGCTACGGCTCCGGCTGCTACCACAGCCCCACCGGCAAGCACGAGAAGTGAGAATTTGGTAATAATGTAAAGGATTATCATATGAACGACAATGATTACAGGAATTGGGATGGAATCACCTGGGCGAAACGGTTGCGAGGGAAGCCTGAATTGGCAGAAATTTGTGATTGGGGGAAATTTACGACAGAAGATTGGTTGTATTTGTTGGATCATTGCCCAAATAATGACGAATTCATAAAACATTGTGACAAATGGGAATTTTTCCCGATTGATATAGTTTGCGATATATTATTAAGTCGCCATCCTCACCTTATTGCCTTTTGTCCAGATTCTGTTTGGCGTAGGTTTTTTCTTGGCCATTGGGCAAAACTGATATGCAGCAAATCAGATAATAACGCGATAGTTGAAAAGATGAAGGAACTCGGTGTCGCTACGAATATTGAGAATGGACATGGAGTAATGATAGGTGGCTTTGAATGGTGTTGTCCGTTTCATTGGGCAGAAGAATACGGTTCCGTCTTTGTTAAAATAACAATTGCCGCTGCGAGTCCGAGAGCGCACGATCAAAAAGTTAGATTAATCGCGGAACGCTCAGTGATTAATCCGCATGGAAGTATTCGTGGCAGGTATCACTCTGATATTTTGAAACACATTCAATGGCTTGCTGTGATGGCGGCAGATTTTGCCAAGATGGCGGCTGAGGCTGCAAAGGCAATATCCGAATCTGGATATGCAGAGGAATATGACATTATTGCCGAGGCTGCTGCATATGAAATTAAGTTGCTAACGGAAAAGTAGAAGAAATTGTATAATGCTTGCCAAAGAATTACTCACTAAAAAGATAGAAAAATGAGCACGGTTTTTTTATTCTTTTTATTAGATATAATTTGCTTAATTGTTGATTTTGTGATAAAATTAAATGCTTTTATCGTTGTAAAAGTATAGCCGATTTATCGTTTGGGGACGAGGTTCAATTTCGGCTAGTCAAATCATGAACCATCAATCATTAAGATGGTAATCGGCGTTGCGGCATTGCCGGTCAACATTGTCTTTGTGACATTCGTTAGGGCGTCCGAGGTTCCCCCAAACCTTCTCCCTTATGGCTGATTGCCTGATTTCGGAAAGTTAAAATGGGAAAACACAACCCCGTCAAGTTTGCCCCCAAGCAGGGTGGCGACTATGATTTGCTCGCCGCAGCTATCGATGGCCAGCAGAATACTCTTGCCTCTGGACAGATTGTCAAGGGCACAGTCGTTGAAGTGACATCAAGCGAGGCTCTCGTTGATATCGGATACAAGTCTGAAGGTAGCCTCCCACTCAGCGAGTTTAAGGATGTCGAAGTTAAAGCCGGCGATGTCTTTGATGTTCTCGTTATCAACCTCGAAGGCCGCAACGGCATGGTTGAGCTTAGCAAGTCAAAGGCAGATGAAAAGCTCCGCTGGGAAGCTCTTCTCCAGAAGTACACAGAGGGTTGCACCCTTTTCGGCGATATCACCGGCAAGGTCCGTGGCGGTCTTACAGTTACTGTTGACGGTATCGATGCATTCCTTCCTGGTTCACAGCTTGATATTGATCCCGTTCATGAGGTTGACGGCTACATTGGTCAGACTCTTGAGTTCAAGCTTATCAAAATTAGCCACGAGCGTCGTAATCTTATCCTCTCCCGTCGCGAGCTTCTTGAGGAGCGCATCGCAGACCAGAAGCGCGATCTTCTCGCTTCTATCCAGATCGGTCAGCATCGCACCGGCCGCGTAAAGAATATCACCGATTTCGGTGCATTCATCGATCTTAGCGGTCTTGACGGTCTTCTTCATATTACCGATATGAGCTGGGGCCGCATCAAGCACCCAAGCGAGATGCTCAAGATTGGTCAGGAGATCGAGGTCGTTATTCTCGATGTCAATTTGGATCGCGAGCGTGTCTCTCTTGGTCTTAAGCAGATTCAGAAGAACCCCTGGGACGGCATTGAGGAGAGATATCCTGTCGGTGCTAAGGTCCACGGCAAGGTCGTCAACCTCGCAGCATATGGTGCCTTCGTTGAGCTCGAGACCGGCATTGAGGGTCTCGTTCATATCTCCGAGTTCTCTTGGACCAAGCGCGTTGCCCGTCCATCTGATATGCTTTCAGTCGGTGATGAGGTCGATGTCGCAATCCTTTCTATCAATACCGTTGAGCAGAAGATTGCCCTCGGCATCCGTCAGACCGAAGAGAATCCTTGGGATACCGTCCTCAAGCGTTACCCGATCGGTAGCCGCGTCAAGGGCAAGGTTCGCAACTTCACCTCTTATGGTGCATTCCTCGAGATTGAGGATGGCATTGACGGCATGATTCATGTCTCTGACATGTCTTGGACCCGTAAGATCAATCACCCAAGCGAGATGCTCCAGAAGGGCGTCGAAGTTGAGGCTGTTGTTCTTGAGATCGATCCATCGGCACAGCGCATCTCTCTCGGCCTCAAGCAGGCCGGTGAGGATCCATGGCACTCAATCGCTTCTCGCTACTCGATCGGTCAGATCGTTAAGGGCAAGGTCTCTAAGATTGCTTCCTTCGGTGCATTTGTTGAGCTCGAGGACGGTGTTGACGGTCTCGTCCACATCTCCCAGATCTCCGCTGACCATGTTGAAAAGGTCAAGGACGCTCTCAAGGTCGGTCAAGAGGTTGAGGCTCGCATCGTTCGCATCGATAGCGACGAGCGCCGCATCGGTCTCTCAATCAAGGCAGTAAATATGACTGAGAGCGAGGTTCAGGCTCTTAGCAAGGAGCTTGGTGCAGAGAGCATCAAGGCTGGCGAGAACCTCGGCGGTCTCGCATCTGCCTTTGATGAGGCTTTCGCTCAGAGTGAAGAGTGGCAGCCTTCAGACAAGTAATTTGCTTGTCTTCGCACGAAGGGGCGTTGGCGCACTCGCCTACGCCCCTTTTCTTTTTCAATCAGCAGTAGAATTGTTTTTTTAACAGTAGGTTAACAATGTCGCTTTTAGACTTTCTTCGTTCTCGTCATCTTGTAGAAGCCACCACCAGTCCCGATCTTGAAAAGGCTCTTGAGAAGCCCATGACCGTATATGCGGGCTTCGATCCTTCAGCTGATAGCTTGCAAGCAGGAAACTATGTGACGATTATGATGCTTGCTCATCTTCAGCGTGCCGGTCATAAGGTTATTGCTTTGGTTGGTGGCGCAACCGGTCTTATTGGCGACCCTTCGGGCAAGTCTGTCGAGCGTAAGATGCTGACTGTCGAGCAGGTGCAGCATAATCTTGAGGGTATCAAGGAGAATCTTTCGCGCTTTCTCCGTTTTGACGACCCTGTAAATCCTGCCATTCTGGTTAATAACTACGATTGGTATTCCAATGTCAATACGATTGACTTTTTGCGCGATATCTGTGTTAATTTCCGTGTGCCTCAAATGCTTGCCAAGGAGAGCGTCAAGAAACGCCTTGAGGCGACTGACGGCGGTATGACATTTACGGAGTTCAGTTACCAGATTCTTCAAGGTAATGACTTCCTTCACCTTTACGACACATACGGCTGTACGCTTGAAGTCGGTGGTAGCGATCAGTGGGGCAATATTACAGCAGGTACAGATTTGGTACATCGCTTGCGCGGCACTGAGGTCTATGGTTTGACATTCCCGCTTGTCTGTGATTCAAATGGCTTGAAGTTCGGCAAGAGCGAGGGTAATGCAATCTTCCTCGATTCTCGCAAGACTTCATACTATGATTTTTATCAGTTCTTCCTTCGCTCTATGGATACAGATGTTATCAGATATCTTCGTATCTTCACATTCCTTCCCGAGGAGCGTATTCTTGAACTTGAGCGTGCAGTTAAGGAGCGTCCGGAGCAGCGTGAGGCTCAAAAGGTTCTTGCCGAGGAGGTCACTCGTGCCGTCCATGGCGAGGCTGGGCTCCGTCAGGCACTCAAGGCTACGGATGTGCTCTTTGGCGGCTCAATGGAAGGCTTGTCCGCAACTGAGCTTGAGAATATCTTCAAGAATGTCAAATCTGGAGAATTGTCAAAGGATGATCTCCTGGGCAAGCCTGCATTTGAGGTTGCAGCCGCAGCAGGGATGACGGCATCAAAGGGCGAAGCTCGCCGTTTGGCGCAGCAGGGCGGTCTTGTCCTTAACGGAGAAAAGGCTCCCCTTGAGCGTGTTGTTTGCGAGTCTGATCTCATTGATGGTCGCATAGCAATTTTCCGTGCAGGCAAGAAAAACTATTTCTTGCTTCGTATTAAGTAATTTTATATGGCAGATGATGCAAAAATTCGTCTTCAGCTCGCGATATCGCGCTCGGGATTGGCTTCACGCCGCCATGCTGAAGAGATGATAAGGGCAGGGCGCGTTGCTGTCAATGGTGAAATCGTCACCGAGATGGGAATGCGCGTTGACCCTGAGAGTGATACTATAACCGTGGATGGTGTTCAGCTCCGCAAGGCACCTCGTCGTAGATATACTATCATGCTTCATAAGCCAGTAGGCTATCTTTGCGCCGCAAGCGACGGCCATGGCGGCAAGTTGGTGACTGACCTTGTTGCGTCAGTCCCGGCTCGCCTTGTCCCTGTTGGTCGTCTTGATAAGGATAGCTCGGGGCTCCTTTTAATGTCTGACGACGGCGAACTCGTAGCTCAGCTTACACATCCTCGGTATGGCCATCGCAAGGTATATATGGTTGAAGTTTCAGGCTTTTGTGATGAGTCGATTGTCGAGAAGCTCCGTGCACCCATGGACATCGATGGTTATCTCATACGCCCTGTCGGTGTAAGCTTCCTACGCCGTGTCGGTCGCCACTCCTTCTTGCGCTTTACATTGCAGGAAGGGCGTAATCGCCAAATTCGTAAGATGTGCGCACAAGTTGGTTTGAATGTCGTGTCGCTCACCCGTATTGCGCTTGATAAGCTGCAACTTGGCGATTTGCGTCCTGGCGAATTTAGAGAACTCACCAAGGCTGAGATTGATTCATTAAGAAAAAAGTCTAAAACTAATTCGTAATTCAGCTATTAATCAGCGACAAAGAGTGTCTTAAAAGCGATTATTGACACAAATCCTCAATTTTTGCGTTGTGGGTATGAAGAGACTGTCCCCTAGGGAGCTACTGAAGGCAAAAGGTGGGAAATACCAAGTACCTTTCCGAACTCCTCTAAACTCTTCGGAACTTTTCGTAATGTTACCAATTCCAATTTCAATGTATTGGGCTTGTTATATTTATTTCTATAATTTAGAATATTTTTTGTGGAAAAATTTGTTTGATGGTCCCTTTTGTTGATTGGGAGGCTATATGAAACAATCTTCGGTTGGTATATATGCAGGTGATGATGCCTGGAGAGAATGGTTTGAGGTTTGCTTTGTGGATGGTTGCAGGGCAAATGTCTTGTTGCGTAAACAGGTGGAGTCTGCAATGCTTAGTAGGCTTTATCGCTATGGGTTGACTAGGGATGATATTGGTAGTGATGATCCAGTTGCTGTCTTTGATGCCTATTTTAAGCTTAAGGGGGCGCGTGATACGCCTAAACCTCTAAAGCAATATTTTGCATATCGGATTGAGGTTGAGAAGCTTAGGATGGTGGATTTTGTCTGTGGCACTCTTTTTGGTAGGGGCTCTGGAAGAATTCATGATATTGTCCTTGATTGGGTTGCTTCTATAAAGGGATGGCGGGTTCATTCGGTTCGTTCTGAGGATGGTAGGAGGACTTTGCAGTGGGAGAATTCGGGTGAGGGGATTGATGAGGATTTAGGGGGTATAGATGGCTTTGATCCTGCCGATTTAATCGATGTTGAGCATTTTAATGTCGCTATTGAAAAAATGTTAGAGAAAATTTCTTCAAAAATAAAGGTGGAAAAATCAAAGGTTGCGCTCCTTTGTTATGTGATGGCCCAGGACATACCGCTTACGGAGGCGGCAGTCCTTGATGGGCTTGGTGTTGCAAAATCGCGTGCATATACTTTGAGGGATAAAACTATTGAGGCTTTGCGTAGGGAACTGAAGCATATTGACGGAGCGGAGGGTGCTCTTTTTGCTCGAGTGCTGATGGAGCGATGTGAGGCAAATCTTTCAGATGATATGCGTGTGAGATTAGGAGGTAAAAATGAAAATAAGTGATGTGTTCAAGGAGGAATGGAAGCTTTTTCGTAAGCATGGTGATGGTGAGCTGTTTATGGGAGAGCGTCCTAAGGGGGATGCTGAATTTGACGGCGATATTAGGGTCGGTCAGGTTCGTATATTTGCTGATATGTCGCGTCCTTTTGTTGCTGTTGTTATTGAGGATTGTGGTCTTTCTGGGTGGCGAATTGTTCCTGTGTCGCCCTTTACCGTCCCTGCCTCTGTGCGTGAAATGGTGGTTGGTAGGCGTGTATTGCAGCTTTGGAATGCTTGCATTGCTGCTAGAACTTTTGTGGAGCGTAGTTGGTTAGTGGATGAGCTTGCGGCGAGTGAGGTTGCTGATATTCGTGCAGGTGTTTTGCAGGCATCTCCTGGGCGTATTACGAGGGGGAAGGGGATTGTGGCTCGTTATGAGAGAATGTTTTTAGTCCCTGGTGGAAGTTTCCTTCAATATCGTAAGCCTCAATGGAGGGTTAGGCTTTTAGCATTTCGTCCATATATTGTGAGTGCCGCTGCTTTGCTTGTGGTTTGCTTGGGTTCCTTTTTGATTATGCAAAGGAATGATGAGGTGGCATTTAATGAGCATGCTATTGTGGATTATCATCATGGGGTTTGTGAGAAGAAAGCTGTATTTGGTAGTATTGAGGTGTGCTGTGCTGCTCCATTGGCAGAGCCATCGATCGCATATTCTGCGGCTCCAAGAAAAGCTATGAAGATGGCTCCTGCTAAGGTATTAGCTAAAGCTAAAACCATTACGGGCTCGAGGGCTGAGTGGCATAGTGAGTATGTTAATGATGCTTCAACAGAGCGTTATGCTGAATATGCTGAAAACGAATTTCTCTCTCCTAAGTCCAATCCTCTATCAACATTTTCACTTGATGTTGATACCTCTAGCTACACTTTGATGAGGCGATTTATTGTTGAGGATAAGACTTTGCCTCCTGCGAATTCAGTTAGAGCGGAGGAGTATATAAACTATTTCAAATATAATTATCCTGAGCCAGTTGGTGATGATCCAATTGCTGCTAACTGCGAGCTTGCTAAATGCCCATGGAATCCAAAGCATCAGCTTTTGCGAATTGGGTTGCAGGCTAAGCGAATTGATAATGGTAAGCTTCCTCCAAGTAATTTGACCTTCTTAATTGATACATCGGGGTCGATGAAGTGGAATAATGGAATGAATATGGTTAAGAGTTCATTGCGTCTTTTAGTTGATAATTTACGCGATATTGACCATGTTTCAATAGTTACTTATGCAAATGGAACTGCTGTTCGTTTGCCATCAACACCAGGCTCAAGGAAGGGTGAGATTATTGCTGCTATTGACTCGCTTTTTGCTGGTGGTGGTACAGCGGGGGCTGCAGGAATAGAGCTTGCTTATGATGAGGCTAAGCGTAATTTCTCGCGCGATGCTAACAATCGCGTTATTTTGGTTACCGATGGCGATTTTAATATCGGACTTTCTTCTCCAAAGGAGCTTGAGGATTTTGTCGCAGAGAAGCGTTCAAGTGGAATTTTCCTTTCGGTATTTGGTGTTGGAAGTGGCAATTATCAGGATGGTGCTATGAAGAAGCTTGCGAATGCGGGTAATGGTAACTATGCCTACATAGATTCGCTTCTGGAGGCGAAGAAGGTTATGATTACTGAGTTTGGTGGAACCCTATTTACTGTCGCTAAGGATGTAAAGATTCAGCTTGAGTTTAATCCTGCAAGGGTCTCAGGATATCGTCTTATTGGTTATGAGAATCGTATGCTTGAGGCAAAGGATTTTAACGATGATAAAAAGGATGCTGGCGAGATTGGATCGGGTCATTCAATGACTGCTCTCTACGAAATAATTCCAGTAGGTGTTGATAATACAATTCCTGCTACGGATGCACTTAAATATCAGCAGAATGTTTCGGTTGATAGTGATGAGATTTTTACACTAAAAATGCGTTGGAAGAAGCCTGATGGTGATGTGAGTATGAAGCGTGAGGTTGCCCATTCTGCAAAGGCAATTATGCGTGAAGCTCCAAGTGAGGACTTTACCTTTGCTTCTGCCGTCGCTGAGTATGCCTTGATTCTCTCAAAATCTAAATATAAGGGTGATTCATCCTTTGATTCAGTAATGAAGCGTGCTCGTAGCTCCAAGGGTAAGGATGATGAGGGATATCGTGCTGAGTTTATTAGGCTTGTTGAGCAAGCAATGCTAATGAAATAGTCGCTAGTGGGTAGTCGTTAGTCGCTAGTGGGTAGTTTAGAGTTTGGAGTTTGGAGTTTAGAGTTGTTAGTGGCTAGTCATTGAAGGATAGTCTGTCCCCTTATGCACATTTTAGTCGCTAGTGGCTAGTTCTGGTTTATCACGGAGAGTGTTGTACAAGTGGTGTGCAAGTGGCTCGGAGTATGACGCAACTCTAAACTCTAAACTCTAAACTTTTTTTGCCGTAGGCAAAGGTGACAAGTACCAAGTACCCTTCTAAACTTCTCTAAACCCCTCTAAACTCCTCTAAACCTTCTTGTTTATCTTACCTTGGTAAATAGGGCAAAGAGTATTGGTATTAGGAGCGATTGGATAAGGACAAAGCGCATGAGGACTTGTGAGTTTTTCCAACCTAGGTTTTTGCGGACATGGTCATGTAATGGGAAGCGTATTGAATGAAGTCCGCGTACGACAATGTTTTGCTTTGCAGCTTCTTCGCTTGACAGTGTGCTGGAGGGTGTTGTGTCGAGCCCGAATTTTTTGAAGATGCGAAGTAGGACAAGTTTGACGAGACCGCTTCCTCCATTGAGCAGTATCATTGGGGCGAAGATAAATATCATCAGTGGATTTCCGGTTGCCAGAACTGCGGCGCCAATTGCAAGCCCGAACATTCTTGAGCCTGCATCACCCATCAATACTTTGCTGGGCTCGGCATTGTGCCATAGGTAGCCTGCAAAAGCACCTGATATGGTGACTGATAGGATTGCCCATTTTGCACTGTCGGGGTAATGGGGTAAGAGGAGGTAGTCTGCAACCGGCTTGTAGCCAAGGACGAGGTAGAGCAGTGCTGCAATTGACAGGAGTGACATTATGCCCAATGCCCCAGCAAGGCCGTCAACGCCATCGGAGCAATTGAATGAATTGACTGAGATGGCTAGAATAACAGTTGCTAGAGGTATAAAGCTCCACGCAGAGAGTGTAAAGGTTTTTGTTGTTAACGGAAGCCAAATGTAATTTGCTCCTGCATTGTAGAGAGCTATCGCCACGCCTAAGCAACAGATTGTATCCAAGAGAAATTTTTTTAATTGCCCCCATGGTTTTGCCGCGCGATCGTCAAAATAGCCGAAGAGCATAATCAGGTACAGCATTGCTATTACAATGAAGATATTTATATCCATCGGCATAACAAGAAGCAATATTGGTAGCATTGTCAGGGCTATAATTATTCCAGCGCCTGTTGGTTTGCCTTTTGAGAGTTCTCCTCCGGGCGTGAGTGCTTTGCCGTGGTCATGGGGGAGCCTGTCCCAAAACCTTGGAAGCGTAATCCATGTCGCGATGGCTGAGATTAAGGCTCCAATTGACAGTAACACGAGGTGTGATGAGAAGAGTCGAAGCGGCGTGTTGTTAAAGGTTGTTCCGAGGAGGTGTAGCATGGCTGATTGTAGATTGTTGGAGGTAATACCGCAATTGGCTTGCGGCAAAGGATAGTGGATTGAGTAGCTAGTGTAGAGCCCTAGTTTTCGGGCGTCAACGCAGGAGCGTTGGTGGGGTTAGCAATTGCAGTCGAGGTTTCCTGCGAGAAGAAGCCTGATACGCGGTTTTGGATTTTGCTATCTACATCGCTAAAATGGACATAAGGCTCATTGCCTGTTTCGGTGGCATCTTCATCGGCCTTTTTGAGCGGATGGTCTTCGGGGAGATCTTTGAGCTGTTCCTCGGTGTTTAGCGGCGTCAGGTAACCTGTTCCCGGGTAATTTGCCGGAGCAACCGTTTGTTCTGCATTTTCACGAATATGCTGTGCCTTTTTCTCGGGGAGAGGATCGGCAAGGCGTGAATTTGACCATGAAGAATCCCATACTCCATCTGTATCGATGGATGCTTTTATCTTGCGGGCGTCGTCTTCCATCTGTGCGGGGGTGTCAATTACACGGGGCGTGAGGAATACGATAATTTCAGTTCGCGTGTTTTCGTCATATTCCGAACGGAAGAGCCATCCAAGAAGTGGAATGGAACCTAATATAGGTACCTTGGTGGTCTTTTTTGAGAGTGAGTTTTGGGCAAGTCCGCCAAGAACGACGGTTTCTCCTGATTGGACGGCAACATCGGCACCCATTGTGCGGGTTACGAGTTGTGGGAATTGGGAGCCGCTTCCTGTGACATCTTTGTAGCCGTTATTTGATTGGATTTCTTGTTGGATTGTGAGGGTAATGTAGCCTTTTTTGTTGATGCGCGGTGTGACTGTGAGTTTGATGCCGACATCTTCGCTTTTGATGTTGTCAGAATAGTTGTCGCTGTCATTGTAGTGTGTTGTGCCTTCTTTCCAGTAGATGCGCTCAGTCGACTCGAGTTTAGCCTCTTTATTGTCCATTGTTGTAATGCGCGGTGATGACATTACGCGTGCACGGGAGTCGGTTTGGACGGCTTTGAGGACTAAATCCATATTAAGGTCGTAGAATGTCAGCCATGCGTTTGCACCACCGCCGGAAATCGCATTGAGTGAATCTGTAGTCGCCAGATTGTGGGTGACTTGTGGAGTGCCAGAGCCGCCGCCACCACCTGTCGCAAATGAGAATGTCGGTGGGCGTCCTGCGTCTGCTTTGCCTGTCCATCCAAGCATTGCGCGTTGAACCCAATCCATGCCTGTCTCTTGCGAGTCGAAGAAGGAGACGGAGACGATTACTGTTTCAATGACGACTTGTGAAAGCTGGATATCCATCTGATCGATGATTGATTTAATGGAGAGCATGTCGGCGGGGCTTGCCATTACGATGATTGCATTGGAGCGTTCATCGGAGAGAATCGTGACATTGTCTTTGCTGAGTTCACCAAGCTTGGCCTTGGTGTCATCTGAAGTTTGCGTTTTAGCAGTTGTTTGTTTTGATCTGTTGGCAGCTGCGGCAAGGGATGATGAACCGCCTTTTGTGTTTTTGTTGTCTTTGCGGTTTTTTGCATTTGCCTTGTCTTGGTCATTTGCTTTTTTGTCATTGTTGCCAATGAGGTCATTGAGCATTTTTGCAACATCTTCGGCTGTTGCATATTCTAAGCGAAAGACATTTACGATTACATCCGGCGTTGTCTCTACCTCAACATCAAGCACATCTATGATTTTGTCAAAGAATTTCATATTTTCGGGGCGTGTGAGGAAGATGAGAATATTGGTTCTTTCGTCGGCAACTATTTGGACCTTTCCGCGGATAATGCCGCGCTCGGCATCTGATACGAGAGTTTCTATTGTTTCATTGTTTAAAACAGCCGGTTGTGCAGGCTGTGGCTGGCGATTGCCGAATCTTGGGCGGACAATCCCAGGGATGTCGCGGCGAACCATTCCAGGAGCTCCGGATTTCTTGGGGTCTACAACGGTTTTGCTTTTGGATTGCTGTTCTTTGAGTGCTTCTGCGACAATCTCTTCGAGTCGGCTTTTGATATCGGCGGCTTTAGCGTATTTAATGGGTCTTACATGCGTCTCTTCTCTATTTTCAATTGGAATGTCGATGTATCTTATGATTTCCATCATTCGATTGACATTTTCAACTGTATCGGTGACTAAAATTGAATTTGTTCGTTCAAAGAGTTGTATCTGACCTTCTCCCCTTTTGAAGCCTTCAAGGACGACTTTAGCTTCTTCTATTGAGATACTTTTGAGTTGGATGATTTGGCTGATAATACGACCGTTTTCGTCATATTGGCCGTCTTTCGGCTCGGTTAGGTGAGTTCTTATACCGAGCTTGCGGATTTCATTTGCTGGCAGTACTCGTAGAAATTTTTCGCCTGCTGGCTCAAGAGCGATGTTGTGCATTACGAGTACTTGCTCAATTGCGCGTAGATATTCTTCACGGTTAAGCATAACTCCAGGTTGGCTACGGAGCGATATCGCCTCGACTTTTGGAACATTTGGAGCTATGAGAAGGGTTTTGCCTGTGATTTCTGCGTAGGTCCGCAAAAGAATATCGTGCGGAGCCTTTTCAAACTTTAGAACTGGATTATTTGTGCCATCGAAGACTATTGGCCCAGTTGGTGCGCCATATTCTTCGGGTGACTTTTCTTCTGCTGTAGAAGCGGCAGGGGCTGCAGGAGCTGCTGCTGGGGGAACTGCTCTTGGTGTGACTCTTCGAATTGGCGCTTGAGCAAGTGTAGTGACTGCTGCTACTGAAATCAAAAATAAGGAACAGAGGATTTTGGCTTTCATTTATTTGGCTCCTTTGGCGAAATGTTTTCGTCACGCATATAGGCGCAAAAAATTGTTAAATTCCCGCTAAGTTCCACGGCCTTGTTTTTATTGGGGCGGATGGTGAGCTTGCGGATGTCTAGCATTGCTCCTTCTGCGTGGATGTTGTAGAGGAAGGATATCAGCGAGTCCAGATTGCTTTCCCATTTGCATTCGATTGCCATTTCATAGACATCGCCAATCCGCTGCTCCTTGTTTATGTTGCGGCTTATAATTGTGACTTTGTTTGTTGAAGCGATGCGGTCAAGTATGCCAGACCAGTATGTTTCAACCTGCTTGTTGTGGCTGAAGGTCGGCATTTTTTCTGAGTGAGTAAGATATGTATCTTCCCAATGCGTTTTTTGGCTTATGAGGTTTTGGTAGGATGCAATCAACTGTTCTTTTTCAGTCTGAACTCTTCTTTCGGTGTTGAAAGCATCATATTTTTTGCGGAATGAAATGCCGATAAACGCATACAACATCACAACGATGGTGATTGCCAAAAGTGCTTTTTCTTTGTTGGAGATAATCATTGCCTGTTACCCCCAAATTTTATGTCGATTTCAAATTTGTAGTGGGTGCTTCCGCTAACCAGATTTGGGCCTGCAAGTTTGGGCGGCTGGAAAATTCCCATCGCGTTGAGGCCGTCTACAAATTCATTGACTTGGGAAGAGGCTTCGCTTGTACCCGATAATTTGAAGCCTCCGGGAGAGGGCTTGCCATTGACGAGCGCTTCGCTGCCTTTGTCGTATGACAGCGAAGTTAAGGTTATTCCGGGTGTCATTTCCTCACAGATGGTCTTAAAGGTGTCTATGAAGGAGAATGAACGGTCTTCATAGGTGGTTATCAGCCGCACTCTGGAACGAAGCTCGTTTACTTGTCGGTATGCAGGAGTAAGTGCCTTGATATTTTTATCGAGGGATGCTGTTTTTCTTGTCTGAAGCCACGGTATTATGTAGAATGAGGCTGCTATAATGACCCATATTGCAATTGCCGCGATAATGCCAGTCTTGAATTTTTGCCGTGATATTGATAGCTCTTCTTCTTCACGCCAGGCATTTGGGACGATGTCTATGCAACCATCTTCTTCTTCTCGTAAGAGAGTGCTTGCTACAAATGGAAAGAGATCTGATTCAGGGATGATTGCTGGAGAAATTCCGGTTGCATTCTGAATTGCAGTTTCAAGCATGGAGCTTGAAGCTTCTTTATTTATGACAAGATCGATAGCATCAATCTGCGTTGCGTTATTTTCTGATGAAAAGTCCATCAGTGTCAAGATGATTTCGCGCGTAAGGTCTGCCTGTGTAAGCTTGTTGCCTAGGGTGCGTGCAAAAAGTGGGCCAGTTTCGTCAGCGATGATGAGGTCGAGCCTGCCCGAGGCGGTCGCGAAGATTACAGCCTTGACCGATTCAGGTGATATTCGTTCAAGTCGTGCATATGAATGCCATTCGCATAGCAGGGAGGAGTCTAATCTCGTGATTAGAAGCCCAGCAGCCTCTAGGTCGCTTGCAATTTTGTCGAGAGTCGAATTTGGAACGCAGACAGCAAAGACTCGCGTGGAGGACTCTGTCGCACTAACAACTTCGTAATCAACTTCTAAGTCATTGTCAGAGACAGGCGCAAATTTTTCCATTGCGAGCCGCACCATTGAGCTGAGACTTTCAGAGTCTGTAGCTGGCAAGGTCAATACGCGGGTGACAAGTATGTCTGGTGGCAGTGCTAAAGGAACCCCGTCCTTGATTGCCAGTGCTTCTATGGCACTTTTGAAGCTTGCTGTCAGGCTGGAAGGACTATTGCCGCTATTGTCGCTGTCGTGAGAAGTCCACGACAGAACATCGCTAAAAATTACATCTTTTGAACTTTTAGCGTTATTGTTTGAGATACCAAAAACTGTATCTCCATCTATTAAAAGTGCGTATCCAACCATCAATATATAATTATAAGGGTTAGAGACTAAGTTAGCAAGTGCTTTATTTAACTATAACTATTGAGTGTCAGACTATTACACTTGACATTAGAGTTGCATCTCGTTATACTAATACTTAAAATGATTGGCGCATAACTATGGCTAAGAACAGCCGTCCACACTATTCTCGTGTATTCCACAGTTCATTGCATTTAAGTGTCAGGCTATTTCACTTGACATCTTGCCACGAGCTTGCTATATTGAGACCAAAATTTGACTCCATGCTAAGAATTATCCCGAACAACACTCTCACTTCATAAAACAACAGCAATTATTCTTAAACTACAAAGCTAATACATCTCCAGCAGTTCCACTAATATTGGAAGTTGGTATTGGATACTGGCAAAAGTGGCAAAATTGTGCGTCTGTAGTCGCATCCATAGCCTCAAAAAATGTCTTTGGCGAGATTTTTAGATACACTTCCCCATTCGGGGCGGTAGGCTCCGTTAAAGGTGATGGTATTTTGTCGGGTTCTTTTCTTAGCCTTGGAATGAAACTGGAGCTTTTTGGAGGTCTCTTGCTGAATAGAGCTTTATGCCATCCCAGTTTTTACATAGGCCTATGCCTCTTGCGCCTGTTTTTCTACCGAGGCTGAAGGCATATTTATGTTTTGCCACCTGTTCATCGACAAAGTCTTTTGAGCCGAAGATTGCTCCGCAGGTGAAGTGGCGAACTTTGCAGCGTAAGAGGATTTGCAGTGGCAGCTCGCCCTTTTTATCGATTATCTCTTGTATCTTTTCGGCAGAGAATACATCTGTGCCGCTTAGGTAGAGCTTTTGGCGGTAGGTTTCTATATGTTTTTTGAAGTCTGAGACTTTGGCGTCCGGATTGTAGATGCGCGCTATGCCGTGCATTGCATTGGAGTTGCCGCGGAGGGCTGAGGCGTAGCCTGACCATTTGTAGTCTTTGGGGTCGTCTACTATGCCAGCACGGACGGGATTTAAGTCAATGTAGGCGGATACGGTTGATAGGGTATGTGCAGTGCCTTCCAAGAGGGTGCTATAGAAGCGTCCTTCCCACATGGAGCCTGTATTGGGATTATGGGCATGATACCAGATTGAGAAGCGTTGCTTGAGGTTTTGTATAAATGGAGTGATATCGCCCATACGGCGTTTGAGCATCATCTGCTCTTCTTCTAGTCGTTTCAGGTGGTTGCCGTGGCGGTACATTATCCATCTGTCTTTGAGGGACTGCGCCTGATCTGCTCCGTAGAGGGTCTTTACGCGATAGATCAGCATTTCTTCAGTAATCTCGGTCGGTATTGGAACATGGGCAAGGATATGAAAATGGTTGTCCATTACGCAATAGTTGAGTAGCTCTATGCCGCTGAAGATGGCTATACGGCGAAGCATGTCGACAAAGACCGACTTGCCTTCGGGGTTTAATAGAAACTGCTGCAAAGCGCAGCGGCTTACGATGTGGTAATAACCTTCTCCGTCGTTTTTGATTCGT
>JAZUMF010000127.1:0-22400 GCA_045603485.1 Kiritimatiellia bacterium
AGGCTGAGGGTTAAGACGAAGGTCGTTGACGAGTTCGGCTGGAAGGAAGAGCCAAGCAATGTTGTCAGCGTCGGGGTTGTCAATTTCTAACATCTACGTCTTATCATGCAAAAGAAACTAAGATCAAGCAAAAAGCCGATGCTTCGCTTTCAGGAGATTGTCGATAGCATCCCTGACGAGTTGGTGGCGTTTTTCCAGAAGTTCGAGTCCTCGCGTGATCGGCTGACGCTCACGCAGGAGGCCGACGTTCTGAATGCGGTTGCGCATGAAGAATATCTTGACTGTGCTGGCACAGGCGGAAAGTCCGGCAGACGCCCCACCGCGTTGATGCGGTGGTACGAAGTATTCCGCGACATCTACATCCTGAGCCGAGCGAGGAGTTCCAGCGACGCCGAGATAAGGAAGAACCCCAACGGGTTCGCGACGTTCGCCCGCACTTTCGAGCCGCTTGCGTTTCTGCCGGACTTCTGGTTTGCGGCGGCGAGGAACGTTTCGTCGTCGGACATCCGCGATCGTGGCCACGGGTTGCGGCTGGCGTTTGAGAGGTATCTCTACGAATGTGCCGGTGGCGGCGTTTGGGGGGCGATGGACTGGGAAATGAACCGCTTCCTGCAACGTCGCATCTACGAGACGCTCAAGTCCGATGAGCCAGGGGCGCTCCGCAGAATCGCCGCGTTGGCGCTTACGGCCCGTGCAGTTGCCGCTGGCGAACTGGGGCTGTATGTGGAGGAGCGTGACGACGTTACGTTGCCGCTTTCGGGGTTCTCCAACGTCCACAACGACCCTCGCAAGCAGAATCCGCTTCTGAAATACTACCACTACGACCGCTTTACGCAGCTCTCCTTCGCCCGTGAACACGAGTTCGCGATGGACCCGAACGTGTCCGGGACGCACATGCGCTTTGAGCGCCAGTGGGTTGCGATGGCGGTTCTATCAGACGTGATCCTAAAGGAGTCGGATGCACATTCGACGAATGCCGCCGCGACCCGCGTCATGCTGGAGTCGGTATCCCAGTGCATGCTGAAGATCAAGAGCAAGTTCAGGGGACAGCCGGCTCACAAGAAGATTCTTGCGGCGGCAGACGCAATCTACAACTGGGTTGCATTGCGGCCTGACGAGTTTGCGCAGCTTTCCGAAGCGGAACTTCTCAAACAGATCAGCATCCGCGAACGCCCGGTTGAAAGCCGATTCTACCTCGACAAGTGCGGTTTCGCCGATGCGCCCGCTTTCTGGGCTGCGGTTATGCCGATTTTCCGCGAGCTTGACGACGCCTGCGACGCCAACCGCGACCGAGTCGTCGCGAAGTACACCGAACAGCAGCGGCGCGAAGCTTTCAAGGACGCGCGTTCGGCTGTGCAGTTCGTGCAAGACGCGCTCGACAAGGGCAACGTCTCCGAATTGCCGGGGGTGATCGGCAGGACTGGGGTGCGCGATGCGCTGATGACGCTTATGATCAATGGGGCGGCGACGCTACAGTACGCCGTAATGGACAAGGTGCTGACAGTAAAAGACAAGGCGACGGCGTCCCGTATCTCGTTCTGGAGCAATGAGCGCCGTGTTGTACGCATTCTGCCGACACGGATGCCGTTCGCAGAAGACGAGACTCCTCAGTTCCGCGACTGGATCGTGCGCTATCTCACAGACCTATCCTCGAAATGTGCCGCCGAGAAGAACGCGGCAATTCGGGGGCAACGCGATAAGTGGCTTCAGGCCTGGCATAAGAAGAATGGCGAAAAGGCGAGCCCGAAGCGCGTCCCATTCTCCAACATCAGTCCTATTTCGTACAAAGGCATCGACTTCGGGGAAGTCTGTGTGGCGGCAGACAAGCTCTGGAATTTCTATTTCACGGCAGACGACGTCTGCCTCAATCGCTGGATCGTGTCGATTGACACGGCGCTGGACATCCTGCGTTACATGGATGAACATCACCACTACAAGCATACCTTTGGCAATTTTCCGTGGACGTGCGCACCTGAAATGCGCAAGGGACTGAGTGCGCGTCTTGAGGCCGAGAAAGAGCAGTTTGAAGAGAAAGAACTATGGCCGGACAACATGGATGACCTCAAGGCGAACCTTGCTGCAGAACCATCCTGCACAATCGACGATCTCATGTCCGGCGAGTCGCGGATTCTCGTCATGGTCGCAGTATTTGCCCGCTTGATGGTGCATACCGCTGTGGCGCATGCCGCGCTCTGGGAGCGCAGGGCTGACCTCTTCGCGTTCTTCACGCATATCCTCATTGCCTCTAACCGCGATTTCGATCTCCCGTTCCCCTGGCACCTTGACATCACGTCGGCAAGCTACCTTCGCACGGGACGTACGCATACGCGGCAGACGAACGTGGTTGACGACATTGTAGATGGCGCTTTTCACGACGAATCCGAAAGAGCGCTCTTCATCGTTTTCGTCGCCCACTACCTTGCGCGGCAGTCGAATGCCGTGCGGATTCTTGACGCGATACTCGCAAGTTCGCGGATGAAGGCGTATTTTGCCGATCAGGACTCCGCCCTTGCCGAGCGTCGCGTCAAATTTCTGAAATCGTATTTTGAAGGGATTTCGTGATGGGCGACGGAACAACAGTATCGACCACTCCGATGGAATGGCGTTCGCGCGTCCGAGCAGCCGCCCAGGCGCGCCCGGTCGTGTTTCTCGAGCGCGACATCGGGCAGCGGTTACTCCTTATGCGCGAACAGCTCAAGGGAGTGCCGTGCAAGGAGCGTACGGTTGGCGGACGTGCCAAGAGCTCGCTTCCGCGTCAGATGCGCGACCTGAAGGCGAAATAGACCGCGAGCTGCTTCAGAACGGCAGCTCAAAGCCGTCGGCGATCCCTGCTGCCTTGGCAAGCGCCTCGCATTGGCTGGCAGTCCATTCTTCCATCTTGTCTAGGGCGTCATTATGGGCTTCGCAGAGCCGCGATACGATGTCCTGAACAGATGCCGTTTCGAGGGATTCGTCCGCATTCAGGGATTCTATCCTGTAATCGCGGATGACCACCGCGAATTTTCCGTCTTCGCTTTTACCGACGAAAGGTCGTAGCCGCGACCTCTGCTTCAGTTCAGACATCCACGAACTGACCTTGTTCGCCTTGGCCAGCAGTTCTGCGGTCGCTTCAGGTGGCGGCAAGTTTTCGAGGATTTCTTCCTTTTCACTCTTTTTGGTGGTGGTGCTCATGTTGTTCTCCTTTCATTTGGTTTTACTGTTAAGCGGGTTTAGTAAACGCGGCATTGAGTGCTTCCAGAAGTCTTGGTTCGCATTCAATCAATTCCGGACGGCTGTTGCCTGTGTATTTATTTAGCGTTTCCTCGACCGTATCGAGCATCGAGTCGGCAACCTGCTCTTGGCGGATAAGGCGAATCTCCGTGTCCTCCCAGTTGATAGAATGGCATATCTCGTTCGTGATGTTGCATTTCTTGTTAATCAGGATTAGGGAGTGGAACGGTGTCTCCGATCCAACGATTGGAGCGATTGCCGTCCTGACTTTGCCTGCAATGGCAAGCGGTGACGTAGCGATTCCTTTTGTGCCGAACCACATTGGCGTGTCGTCGTCCTCTGAGTCCTCATCGGCTATCCAGTCGCCTCTCTTGTCGAAGTATGTGGCTGCAACGAAATGGCCGTTTAGTTCATAGAAGTCGGCGCTGAACGGCTCTAATTCAAAATGTGCTATGGTCTTTCCACCTCGGAATATGATGGCTGACGCAAGAAAGGCGGCATCCGTCAACTCCGCAGAGTTGTCTGCTTCCTCGTCACCTTCCTCCTCGTCAGATGAAATCGGAAGGTCAAAGTCAAGTTGCGTTGCCGTGCCGCTATCAGACGCTTCGCTTTCCTCCTTGCCGAACAGTTCCTCGGGGAGGCGGTCTATATGATAGACCTTGATCGCGTGGTGCTTGATGGACGTAGTCGTACACAGGAGAAGCTTTGCCGAATTCCGCTTGCAGATGTTGGAGCAGTTGTCCGGGTCATCGTTCGACACCTTGTACCACGATTCCCAGTTGTAGCGGAGATAGAGGTGCATCTCGTCCGTCCAGAATATCGCAGCATCTATGGGCAGGTCCTCTTCATCGGAGCCTATTTGCATCATGACGCCATACTCGCCTAGCGAGAAACTGCTTGTCGCCAGCTCGCAATTCGACATCGAGACCTTGTCCTCGGACCAGTCCTCGAACTCCGGCTCCCACATCTTATTCATTCTCGTTCCATCCTTTCTTCTTGGCGATTAGGTTAGTCTTGCGGCTAAGTATGGCTACCACATCCTCCTTGAAAAGCGTTCCACGCTGGACGAGTTCGTCGGCGACGGATTTGAGCGCTGACTTGTTCTTCGTGAGAAGCGAGGCGACAACCTTCTTCCTCTCTGCGAGGATTGCGTTGGCCTTTGGGCGGATGCGAGCCCAGTCGTGCTCGCTGTCTGCGTAGTCGGAAGTCATTGCAAGTTCATCGTCGTCGCAGAAGCCTCCGCGAACGATTCTCTTTGCGTAGTCCGTTGCCTTGCAGAAGTCGCTGTCGCTACCCTCTGTCACAGTGCCGAGAAGCCGTTCGGCGGCATTGCCGGCAAGCGCGACGTCGATTTTTTCCGTGAGTTTCTTCATTGACTTTCCCAGGTTCCCGTCGCGCAGGTTTTCGAGGAATCCGAGATTGTCGGCAATGCCGTTGATTGTCACTTGCAGCCAGTCGTGTCCGAGAAGAGTTGCGACAAGCGCGTGGCCGGCCTCATGTATCGCAACATGGAGCTTCTCCTCGTCCGTCAGCTGCGGACGCTGCGTTTCGTCGCCTGCGAATTCCGTGTTCCTTGCCTGCGCGAACATGCTACGCGTCGGCGTGCCAGCCTCGGCGAGATCAACCATCTCCCTCAAGACGCTCAGGATGTTTGCGGGTGCCCATCCGTCGGTTGCCCGAACGATGAGATTCTTCAGATTCTGGGGCATTGTGCGCTCCGCCTTGCGGCAGAAGATGTCGATGAGCTTCGAGCGGTCTTCGGCCTTTCGCAGAACGTCAATCTTGATGCGGGTGTGGAGACGCCCAGGACGCGTCAGCGCCGGATCGAGCATTTCCGGACGGTTCGTCGCACCGATTACGAGGACATGACTGTCCTCGAACCCGTCGAGAAGCGTGAGAAGTGTGTTGATAACTGGTGCTTGCGAGGCGTTTGAACGTTCCCGCGAGCCGATAGCGTCACACTCATCGATGAAGATGATTGACTGAGTTCGCTCCGCCGTTGCGAAAAGGTTCTCTATCCACCCGACGGCGCGGTTGTCGTTGCGGGATGTCGTGAACTTCGCCGCATTAACGCAGATGAAGCTGCGGTTGAGCGTGTGTGCGATTGCTTTGGCGAAAGCCGTTTTCCCGGTTCCGGGCGGGCCGTAAAGGAGGATGTGGTCAGGCTTGAATCCCTCGGCCTTGCGGTCGTGTTCGCTTGCGAGGAACTTACGGACGCGCGTCCATGCCGTTTCCATGCCGACAAGATCTTCCGGCTTCATGTTGGGCGGGCAGACGCTGAACCATCCGGCGTCCTCGATGGACGGCATGACGGTGTGGCGGAGGTTTGTGATGTGCAACGTTGTCTTTCCGTCGGAGAATGATACCTTGATGTCGTATTCAAGCTGCCGTGCCTGCCTGATTCTGGTATGTGTGCGTTTCTCAAGCGCAGCCATCGCATCATCGCTCTCGGAGGCGTCAGGGATGTCAAGCGTAGGAAGGTCATCAACGATAATGGTTATGCGAGAACCGTCGGCATTGGGTTGATCCTGCGCATTGAGCAGTTCTCTCTCAAGGCGCGTAATTATGACGGATTCGACTGCCGATGCGATGCCGTGTGCGGAATCGATGTTCTGAAGCGTCTCGATGAAGAATGTGACCAGTTTTTCGCGGTCGGCCTCGATCTCGGCTTCGAAGATTGATTTTGCCTGCGCAAGCGCACGGTCAACGGCATCGCCGATGATTTCGTACATTGAACGGACGTTGTGCCTCTTGAAGAGAATCGGAACATCCACCTTCTTGAGGATTTCGGCAATAATTCCTGCCTTTTCCGGCATTTCGGCTTCAAGCCCTGCAGTAATGCCCTCGACGAGCTTCTGCCGTGGAATCGTCCCACCGTTACGAGAGCAGAGATGGGCGAACTTCCCGGACTCGATGTAGGAAGCACCCTGGTTGGTAATCAGGATTACGACATTGTTCGCAAATGATACTTCTTTTTCGGTGAATTCGTCAACAAGTTTCCCGGTCGCCAGCATATTGGCGATTGGCACGAGCGCCCCTGGATGCGCCTTGTCAATATTCTCGAAGATAAGAACTCCGCGAGGGAACCTTGCGGCTTGGCTGGTCACATCGCCTTCGTCACCCCCGTCCTTCCAGCAGGGGTCTCTGCCGCATATCTCGGTTATGAGCTGATCAACTGAATAGCGGCTCATGTCGATTATTTCGGGCTTTCCTGCCCCGAATTCACGTGCCCATGCATCGCGGAATGCGGTTGCCGTCATTGATTTGCCGGTTCCAGGCCCACCCAGAAAGCTTGTGGAGATGGGGCGGAATCTCCGTTCCGATGGCGGGATGGTCATCGAGGAGGCCACATGCGCGATAAGCGCCTCTACGGCTTTCTCCTGTCCGTGGCAGGTCTTGGAAAGTGAATTCTTTATCTGCTTGAGCGACTTCATCCTGTTTGCGCGTTCATTTGCGCACGATTTTCTGAACTCAATGTCGGCGGCTTCCTGCGCACGGGCCATGACATCCTCGACAAATGCCGCATTGTCCGGGACAATTGCGTTGAGCTGCAGGAGTTCGAGAACGGGACCGAGCGGCTTGATCAGCATGGCGGCAGCAAGATGCGGTAGCCCGAGTTCGATTACAGGCCCAATGTACTCCGTCACCTCATCCATCCGCCCGCCATGCAGCGAGAGGATGCGATTGACCTGCGAGGAGAGCAGTACTTCCCCCGCCTGATCGTTGGATTCAAATGAAAGGTTCTCCGGGCGAATGAGGCACTTGATGCCGAGAATCTCGCGCAATATGTCGCTGTCTGTGTCAAGAAACGCCGCAAGAAGGTGCTTAAGACGAAGAACCTTGTCATCGGCTCCAGATGCGTAGTGCGCTGCGAGGGCGAGGATTTTTGAGTAGCTTTCCGAATACAGTGGTTGTTCTTTACTCATGGCTATTGTCCTTTCTGTCCGTTTTGACTTTTAGTATTTTCTCTTCCCATAGTTTCGCAGCCGAAGGTTCTTTCTCTATAACGAGACGCCAAAAGCGTCGATTCCGTTTTGCACATGCAATTTCGTCCGAGTCGGATGTGATTTTGAGCCTTATGTAACGCGAATCGGTGCGGGATAAGGAAGAAGAAGTGAAGGATGCCCAGTACAGTTTGCGCTATAAGGGCAATCGCCCCACTGATGGCGAGAATCTTTTGCGTGGACGTGCGCGCACGGCGCGAATTTATCGCAGGAGTTGCTCGATGGACGGGTGAGAATCTTTTGCGTGGACGTGCGCGCACGGCGGGCAATGATTACAAGACAGACAGATAGAAACGCAAATGCAACGGCGAGAGCAACGAGTGTCCAGTTTCCGCAGTAATATGAAGCGTAACCGAGGACATTGCTGTCAATGCAACCAATTGGAGGGGGCGTCCGTGAAAGTTCGGATGTCTTGATCCAGAGAGAATTGGCAACCATATACCACGAAAAGTCGGTGTAGTCGGCAATAAGTGAGCCGGGGCCGAACCAACTGCGCCCTGACATTTGCATCTGAACCTCGCGAGCCATAAGCGGCGAGAATGTGATTGCGGCGGCTATCAAGCAACGGATGCCCTTGTGATGGTGAATTCGGACAACAAGACCATACAGTGCGGCGGCGAGGAAAAGTATGATTGTCGCCTCGGATAGTCTCGGCATCAACGCCGCCAGCAACAGCACTGTAATCGTGGCTTCCGCAAAGAACAGCGTGCCGCGATGGTTTCGTCTCGCCCATGCGTATAGAAGAATGAGTGCCGGTGAGAGGAAGAAGGCAGGGGACAGTGCCTCCCTGCCGAACATTACAAGATTATGATGCAATCCGTAATCGGACTCTTCGATGAAACAGCAGCGGCAAAGTCCGACGACACAAAGCGATATCATGAGCCCCGCCAACGAGAGCCGGGTAGGGCCTATTGTGACAATGACGGCAAGCAGTACTACGCCAACAGCCACTGCAATGACATGACTCGACAGCAAAGTAGGTGCTGCGGTATGCACTGTGATTAGACTGATGGCGCAACATAGCCCGGCAAGCGCGGGCGTGACAGCTGTTAGTGCGATATTCTTTTTCATGATTGCTCCTTTCTGGGCTTCACGCGAATATTATCGCACGAGATTTTTATAAAGGCAATAATGCGAAAACCTGCATGTTTATGCACGCAAAAAGGCTTTCCGACAAGGCGAAGTGTGTATGAAAGTGCAAGCCCGTGACACATTGTTGTAAGGCTTTTCATATTGTATAATAGTGCCGTTTCAAGGAAACGAGGTACAATTATGAAATATGCAGTTATGTCTGATGTACACGCCAACCCGGACGTGTTGGCAAAAGCGGTTGACGACGCAAGAACATGCGGCGCCGAGACCTTCGTCTGCCTTGGCGACATTGTCGGCTACGGCCCATCCCCGGACGAGGCGATAACTCTTTCGCGAGAGGTGTTCGGAAATCGCGTTGTGGTCGGCAACCACGACGCGGCGCTGTTGCGTGAGATGTCTATGGATTCGTTTTCGCGACGTGCGCAGAAGTCTATTGCCGCGCAACGATGCATGCTTGGGCACGAGAACCTCGGCTGGCTTGCGGAGCGTCCGTCTTTGATAATGGAAGGTTCGCATCTCTTCGTGCATGGGGATGTGCATCGTGACGGTGACGCGCTCAAGGCCGGGTTCGGGTATGTGTTCCGCCCGGAGGATGTGAAGAGTGTATTGTCCGCCGTTGATGGCATGGGCGTGAACATCGTGTTCGTCGGTCACACACATGAGCCTGTGGCGTGGCGGCAAACTGATGGTGGCGAGGTGGAAATGGTAGATGAAGACAAGATAAGCATTGCCGCATCCGGCAAGTATGTGATTAATGTCGGAACGGTCGGCTGTCCGAGAAGCGTGCCGTTCGCCTCGTATGTCGTCGTGGACGCGAAAGAAGATGGTTCGGTTGACGTTGAGCTGCGCAAGCTTACCTTCAACTATCTCGGCTACAGGGATTCGCTTCTGGCCGCGAACGCTGACGTGCCGATATGGCTTGAGGATCTTGTTTCTCGGCTTGGGTGTTCAAAATGAAAGGAGTGTATTATGGTGCATGAAACTAGAATTGGCAAAGCGACAATAGTCCGAAACCTTGTTCTGGCGGTCGGCTTTGGCGGTATGGCTGTCGCAGGATGCGGATTCAACGCCGCTCGTGACGGGGTGTCTCCGCAAGCCTCCGTTTCCGCGATAGACGTTCCGGCTCTGAAGGAGGCCGCGTTATCAAACCTTGCGGAGGGTGTGCAGCGCATCGTGAGTGCTGGCGGCGGGTGTGTGGCGGAATTGACGATCGATCCGACGTTGCAACGCATCGTGTCGGACGTACTTTCCCGTCATGCCGACACCAACGACAACGGAATCGGGTGGGCTGTCCTTATGTCAGCCAACGATGGCGCAGTATTGTCACTTGCCGATTGCGGCGGCGCAGCCGATGCTCCGCGTCCATTCGCCCTGACAAGGATGTTCACGCCAGGGCACTTGATCTCGACTCTGACCGTTGCTGCCGCCTTGGACGCTGGGATTGTCACTCCGGACAGCGAGCTCTTCACTGATGCCTCGGAGGCGTTCTACTATCAATACAAGCTTCCAGGGGACGGCGGTCACATTTGGGAATCTACCCTCACTGTGTCCAACGCCCTCGCATACTCGTCCAATGTAGTACTTGCGAAACTTGGCATCCTCGTTGGGCGAGATAGGGAGTATGACGCCTTGAGCAAGTTCGGCATCGGCATAAGAACCGGAATCGGATTCGCTGGCGAGTCCGCCGGACGCTTGTTGCCGCCCGAGCGATGCAGTAGGATGCAGTTGACGAGAATTCCCATCGGACAGGGATTGGAAGTCACCGCGATTCAGATAGCCCGCGCATACGCGACTCTCGCAAATCACGGCGAGCGGGTCGATCCCTATGCTGTCAAGCGGATTGCAAACGCATCCGGCGAGACGCTGTACGAGTACGCCACCTTGACGAACAAGGTGCGAGCGGTTTCACGTGAGGCTGCGGACAGCACATGCGGCATCCTTGAAGGAGCGGTCAAGGCGAGCGATCTCAAGGGGTTCAATGGACTCCATGTCGAAGATCCTCCAAACATCGCGAAGAGCCTTGTCTCGCCGCGCGCGACAGGGCGACGCGCGGCTGTTGAGGGTGTCCGCATCGCGGGCAAAACTTCAACGGCGCAACGGATGAAGTCTGACTCCTATGAGTACTACTTTGACAGATACACCGCAAGCTTCGCCGGCTTCTTCCCCGCCGACGCGCCCAAGTATGTGCTTGTCGTCTGCTACGAGACGAAACGCGTCGAAGGCGTCCAGTACATCCATCAGGGCGGGGGCAGACCTGCTATGGCTTTCGCCGAGGTAGTCAGAAAAATGGGTTATGGCAAGACAAAGCAGTGATGTCGCTGGGAGGGAGGCATTGTGAAGAATAACAGCATTGGCAAACGTATCAAGCACCGGGAGGATATGTTCCTTCGCCAGCTCTTCGGCTTTCTGGCAAGGATGGCAAAGATCGACGGCAAAGTCGATGCCTGGGAGGCGCACGCGGCGGAAGGCGCATTCGTACGTTTTCCGCGCGCGGGCGCTAGTCGCAAGTTCTGTGTTGCCGTGTTCAACTCCGCAAAGAACGGGAGGACGCCGCTTGGGAGGCTTGCCGCCGAATTTGAACTTGAAAAAGGCATCAACAGGGCGAAAGCATATTGGAAGCGCAAGGAGCAGGAACTCATTGACGAGATCAAGGAGTTTACCGAGAAACTTCTACAGGAAGATTTATGCCTAGAACAACAATAGACACGGAGGTAATCATGAACGGAAATATGTCTCTAAAGGTTAGCATGGGGAGGATTTGCGCCTGTGCGATTATGTTGTCGTGCGCTGCGTGTACGCGAGAGCAGGACGAGGGGTCTACTCAAGCCCCATGCTCCAATCGCGAGGAGCAGGTTTCGGAGACCTCCGATTCTGGTGATTGGCAAGACGAACAGGGCTCCGAGGGGCCTGACAATCTCTATAAAGACCCTTATGCCGATCCAGACGACAAGGTAGGACTGCAAATCTCGGAGAGTTTTGAGCCTGCGGAACTACATGGGGGCAGGTATTCCGTGTATTCCTATGAGTTCAATGGGAAAGGTCTCGCCCATAAGATGGCAGATGTCAGGAAATACGGGCTGGATCACATGGGTAGTCGAGGGTCTGATGTGCATGTCAAAATCCACGTCGAATGGCCGGAGGCGCAGTCTGGTTTGACGAAAGATGTGCTCGCCAAGGTGCGGAAAGCTATCCTTTGGATGGATTTCGTACTCGTGACAATACCATGCCCGTATGTCAGCCCAGAGGCGCTTGGCGAAACCGAGGAGTCGCTCCTGAAGCTCAACAAGGAATTATGGGCAAAAAGAGGTGAAGACAGGGACTTGGAGGGATTTGGCCTGCAGCCTGCCGACTGGGCAACATTGTGCTGTGGCGTGCTGTCGTATGAAACTGGGCGACTCCCGACAAAAGATGACGGACGCATTACAAGCAAGTCGCTTGAATTGGGGCTTGCTGATATTAAGGCGCATGCGCAGACTTGTTATAAATGCGCTTTGCCGGAAAAGATCAACGACAGATGGTGGCATCAGTGCAGCCAATGGACATTCGGTGTGAATCAGCATATTGACATGCCGTTTGGCCTTACAGCCAAGGAGAATCCCAAGTGGTACGAGCGTCCTGTTCTCTGCATCTGGGTCAATGGATATGACAATGACGGCGGGAATGGTTGCCATTCAAGCTACTGTTCAAAGGTGTACAGCCTGCCGGATGGCATTGAACTGGGGATGAATGACTATTTTGCGGCTGGAAAGTTGAAGAAGCTGTCGGCGTTTGTCACGAAGCGTCTTTGCGAGGAACTTTTGGAAGCTGGCGAGGCCAAGGAGATGTCCAAAGATCCTCTTGATCTCGATAAGGCGTATATGCTGGTATCCAAGGATGGCATAAAATGGACGTGGGGTGCGTATTCGATCCTTCCAGGATGCTACGGTACGCCGTCTGTATTTATCAAGTGGGAAGAACTGGAAGCTTTTAAGTGAAAGGAGGCAAACCTATTGAAGACAGAAATGCGATAGTCCCGTTGTCGGATGCCGATGAGGCCGTTTGCGCATACTTCATTGAAAATCCGATTGCAATGCGTCGCGTGATTCAGATGATGCCGCCCCTTGCGATGCGCACACACCTTTGATATAATATTGCGGGTAAGGACAAATAGTCTTCATATGGCACGACCGAGGAAAACAAAAGGCGAATCTCGCCATGGAAAACACGCCCCTGATGCGTTCAGGGTAGCGATATACCTATCTGCCGAAGAGAAAGCCGTTGCAATCCTAACAGCAGAACGGCAAGGCAAGACCCTCTCTGATGTTCTGAGAAGTGGCATAGTGTGTGAAGCGACACGCTCTGGAGTGTTAGTGAACGGAGTTGTCGCAGAGAAATTTCGCGCTCGCATAAGCGCCTACAGACAAGTACTCGAAGCGGAAGCAAAAACCAAAAGGAGTACTGAAAAATGAACAAAGTCGAAGAAATCGTCGAAATCGTCGAAAAGGAATCCCCCGGATTGCTTGACAGCATATCGCGTGAGGACGGCATAACCAAGGAGAGCCTTGTGCGCAAAGTACTTGCGCTTTCTCACGGCCAAGTGGTGTGCACACACCAAAATGAAGGCGCAAGACATGATTCTGATGTAGTAGGTAAAAAGAAGAAATTTCAATCATGAAAAACATCAAAGAAGTAATGGTCTCGCTGATGGCAATAGCGGCCTGCGCATTGCCATCATATGGTAGTGCTGAGGGTGTGACGAACCAAATCTCGAATTGTGTTAATGCGCATGGCGAAGAGATGGCTGCCGCTGCAAGAAGAATAACGGTGGTTCATACTATTCTTTCGCCCATTCTTCAAAGCGGAGTATTCAGGAATTGAAATGACGAGGAAAGAAGAAAAACAAAGATGGGTAGTGCTTTCCATCATTGGATTGGTGGTTGGATTCTGCATTGTTAAGAATGTCTTTTTGCCGTGGTTCAACGAAAACAGAGAAGTTGCCATCCCGTGGATTGTGAGGGGACTTTTACTTGGCATATCTGGCTTGTTATGTTTTTTCCCTCTACGAAACCTCATCATCAAAAGAAGAATCCTAAGCAAATACGGAAAGTTGTTAGATGCTAAAAATCAAATCACCCGCGAGTCGAAAAAGGAGATGAAGGATATCTCTAATGAATTAACATCGTTAGAAGCCGAGATCCAGCATTTGGCACAAGAGTCAAGGTCATGTTAATAGGAAAGGAGAATACAAGCAAATGAGTGAAGACGCAGCAACTGTATTGCGCCTTGAAGACGTTAAGGCGTTTCGAGGTGTTTGTGTAGACTATGTCTCAAATCTCGAAAAGGGACTTAACTGCCTCAAGCAGTCCACTGAGTGGGTTCATCAGGGGAAGGATGGTTGGGACGATCTCGATTACACACGAATAAAAACACGAGTGGAGGGAATCGTTAGTGGAATGAAGGCGATTCAAGGGAAAATCAAGACAGATTTACTCCCATACGTGAATGCCAAAATCCGTATTCTTGAGCAAAAACCTGGATGATGAAAGGAGAGTTGTTATGTCAGGACAGAACTATGTCAAATGCAGCATTTCAAAGATTATGGAATATCAGAGAATGCTCTCGCGCTCACGTACAGATCTTCTTAAGTCTATTGACTTGATGGAGAATGCGATCAAAAAGGTTTCTCAATCATGGCAAGATGATGTGTTTATGTCTATCAAAATTCCGCTTCAAAAATCGGATGTCAAACTTCAAAGTGAGCTTGAATCCTTGAAAACCCAAGTGATGAAGAGGCTTGAAGTACAAGAACGTTGGTTGAGGGAATATAAGAAGACGACTCGATAATGATGGAGGAACGAGAGTAGATGAGCATAACGGACAAAATTGTCGCCCTTCGTATTGATGAGGTAAAAGAGATGCTACGGCAGGGGCCGCAGACGATTGATGCTGCCGAAAAGCTGCTCAATGATTCCAAGAAAGCGCGCAAGCTGGAATTGGATCAACTCTCGGATGAGATTAAAAAGTCAACAGCGATAATTGAGCATCTAGAGAAGCGTAAGCAAGAGGCTGAAAGAAGGAAGACTCAAGCTGAAAATGCTCGTACCATAGCATGGATTCAACAACGAAATGCCAAGACTGGATCAAAAGAGGCTGAGGTAGCAAGTGAAGAAGTTGCACGTTGTGAAAAGGCTTATGAGGAAGCCGTAAAGATGTGCGATCTCATCCAAAAGAGACATGATAAAGAAGTGGAATTCAGGAAGCGACTTAAAGAGGTGGTGAGGTTGGTCCAGACCGATCTAAACCGCCTGAGTACGGAAGGCGAGGGGGCGATTCGTGAAGCCAGGTCCCGCTATCCAGAATTAACTTTACAGGCCCAGTACAACAAGTTAAGAGAAAAAGAATCATTATGAATGGTTTGCAGTGCGAGGCCCCATCATTCTAAAAGACTTAAATTATGTTTTCTGAAGCACTCAATTGTTATACAGCATGCTGCAAAAGATATGCGGCCGCCTACCCAGATGTGGTGGGGGAATCAAATATGCAGCACCTTATGGCAGTTGGCGGATCACTTAGTTCTTTAGGTTCTATTTGTACTTCCGTTGCGAGGAATGCGAAAGATCGAGCTTCAACGCTGTCTAAAATGCTGGCGGGGCGGGATAAGTCTATTAATGAATTGTTGAAGGACATTGACGCGGAACTTGGTTGTGATGCAAATCATGGTTTTTCTCCTGTCATTCCGCCGTCAAGGACTCCGTTTAAAGAGGGAGAAAGTTCCCATGATTACAAGGATCCCGCACCTCGACGTTCTCATATTCCTATACCACAAAAGGGCTTACCGCCCCGCACCCCATCCTCTCCACCACCTTCAGATCCAAGGGCACCCTCAAAGCCGAGGAACCCGGAATATCGTCCGCAAGAAAGAGTGCCAATTGAATCTGAAAGGAAACCTTTAAGGACGCCGACTATGCCCGCCCCACAATCCTTGGATAATGTCAGTCTTGCCTTGAGCAAGCAATACCGTGAAAATTTTGACCTTTACAAGAATACTGTTGAAAGATTAATAAGATCATGCGATGACATTTTAAATGGCTATAGTGAGATTGACACTGACTTGCAGGCAATACAATATATTGCACGAGAACTTGATTCAGTGATGCGCCGCCCAATATTGGCAGTTGATGCCATAAACAAGAGGATAGCGACACGCGACGCATTAGTTAAACGCGTCAAAGAGTTACGGAACAAGCTTGAAACCCTTTCGCGGCGTTTCAGACAGCGTCAATCCCTGCACTGTACGGATGTTGATGTATGTGAACTTGACAGTATAATATATCAACATCAGAAGATCTTTGGAAAGAAAGGTTGGTTTGTTAACTTGCGAAATAAACTGGAATCCTTTAAATCTTTCTTGGGAAGTTCGGACGCTCGCACTGTCGCAGAGCGGCTCGAAAGACTGAATTCGACTTTGGATGGTGTTGCAAACAACCTGAAGGCTGCGGCAATACGCATTAACTCAGAAATCAATGCAGAAAAGGGTCGGCGCGCCGCAGTTGATGCCGTCAAGGCAAGGCTAACGGTTGCCTTGCGTAATGCACAAGTTCATTATCAACGTATAGCGCCCAAGAGTAAACTTGTATTTCAGACAACATCCACACAAACTGGTACGCATGTGTCTCCAACTGCGGAAGAACTACGTAAGGATGTGACGACCGCTATGACACCTTTGTGGCAGCAACTGTCTGTTGCTTGTCAGCAGATTGACAAGTTGCAGAAGGATATATTGAGATTGTCGCCTTCTGATCTTAATATGACTAAGGCATTTCCTGCGTATATCATTATTGGAGGTGTACGTATCCAATGCGAAACATCTACTATTGCCGTCCCCATATTGACTACTTTCCCCTTTGCAAAACCACGTCTGTTTCGAGATATTGACCAGATTGCCTCGTTCCTTTTACGGTTAATATACGCGATGCCTATAGGCGGTATACGATTGAATATCATTGACCATGCGGCGGTTGGAGCGCATGGAAGATATTTCAATCAGCTACTTGACGTCAGTGGCGATATTGTTAAGCTCATTACTGTCCAGGATGACATACGTGGGCTGTTGCAGGAACTTTTAACTTATATGGGAGACCTTGCCAAAACGAAATTTACAGGAGCTGTTACAAGCTGGATGGAATATAACAAAAACAATCCGACGGCACCGTTACCCTGTACACTCCTCGTCATATATTCGTTCAAAGGCTGGGAGTACCGCGAGGTTGAACTACTGGAACCCATACTCGAACGTGGTGCGCAATGTGGTGTCTTTGTTGTAGGCTTATCGGACGGGCTAAGTGGATTGGATGAAAGACTGCGTAAGGGCATAAGGCCTGAGCGGTTCGTCGTGATGCCTCCTGACCTCGGGAGGAGTGGATTTGCTTACAAGAAACTATCTGCCACTTGGCAGCCTTTGAGCAAATTGTCCCTAGGTCAGTGGGAGAAACTTATGATCTCCTACAAGGATGCCTATGAGGCCAAGATATCCCGTACTACCCACGCTTTTGCCGACCTCTATTCAGATGTGCCTTTTTGGTCTTGTAATTCCTCGGAAGGTCTGGATGCGATAATTGGCTGGGATGCATCAGATGTGCCACTGCATTTCCGTCTTGGCTTTGGAAAGGAGAGCCTGAATCATGCCATCATGTGCGGAAAAACTGGTGGGGGTAAGACAAACTTACTTCATGCAATAATTCGCTCATTTTGTTTTAGATATTCCCCAGAAGAGTTTGAACTTTACTTGCTAGACTTTAAGGACGGTGTGGGGTTCAATCCATACGCAGACAAGGGACGCGCATGGTTGCCACATGCGCGCACAATTTCAGTTCACAATGACCCCAATTATGCGGTATCCATGTTTGAGGCAATTGTGGCCGAGATGGAGAGAAGAAATGGGGAATTCAAATCCGCAGTTGTTGAAGGAATCAAGGATTACAGGCTCAAGACGCGAAAGAAGATGTCGCGGATATTGATAATAGTTGATGAGGCCAAGGATATGTTCGCGCCTGGGGAATGGGATGAAAAGATATCGAAGTTGGTCCTTCTAATCCTCAGAAAAGGACGTTCTGCCGGTATACATCTTTTGTTGTCGACGCAATCTACGGCCAGCATTTCAATCCGTGGGTTTAGCGAGATGCTTCAACAACTTGTTGTCCGGTTCGCATTACCAGGTGACGGAGACGAAGGTGTGCTTAGCAATGTTGATCGTTCGATTGTCCAGTCGATTCGCATACCTCAATGTGTCTTCAACGACAATGGTGGGGCTCCTGATTGCAATCGTATCTTTGCGCACCCGCAATTGATAGACAGCGATGCATCGTATATTGAGTACAGACGAAAAATGGAGGATGGAACGACGCGGCTTGGTGGTTGGTCGCGGTTCCCCTCTCGCGTATTCGACGGCAGAGCGCTTCCTTTGATGCCGTCCAATGACCGATTCACGTCACTGCTTGCGGAATCGGCTACTCGTAAGAAGAGATTTGACCTTGTTCTTGGAATTCACAGCGACTTTGCGGGTAATGTCTGTAGGGTTACATTTGAGGATGAAGCGGCAGAAGATCACTTGCTCGTCGCTTACGAGAAAGATGACCGAAGCGCGGCAAAAGGACTATGGGAAAGCATCCTTAAGAGCCTTGCGGTTTTACCGAATAAAGCAGTCCTTCTCTATGACCCCAAGCGCAGTGGGCCACTTCCAATCCGTCTGCCGGGAGGATTTGATGAAGCTAATGCCGATACGGAACGTAGTGAATTGCTTAGGAAGTTGAAAGCATTGCAAGATTCGACTGCTGTTCACAAAGTACTGATCGTTGAAAACTTTGACTCCGCACGCTATCTTCATCAGAAAAATTCATCTCCTTTGAGTTGGGGAGAGGAGGATGTCTCGACCACGGAATCTACCGATACTCTGTTCAAAGCAGCGTTTGAAGATTCGGAGAACATCCCGTTCCATGTCATTTGCTTTACGCGCCGTGCGCGGTTTGCAATGGAGAAACTTGGCAATGCCATTATGTCCAAGATTTCTAAACGTATCGCGTTCAGTCTGAATGGCGATGACTTGATTGAGCTGATGTCGCAGGCTCGTGGAATGGATGTTCGTGATAAGGTGTTGTTCTCCGATGAGTCATCACCGGATGGCATTATCGACATTCTTCCCTTCAAGTCAACATTGAAGGTGTAATGGAGGAAGTCATGAACGAAGGAAATGAATTCTCTTCTTCTGGATCTATGCAGGAAATCGTGAGTGGTATTCAATGGCGATATGAAGTAAAGGACGGTCAAGCCATAATTGATAGTGTCTCGGCGCCAGTTGCCATCAGTATCGTGGCGAAGGGAGTAATTGTTGTTCCAGCGAGACTTGGTGGTTACCCTACCGGTATAGGCGGCCATGCTTTCTGCCAGTGTAAGCAGTTGAAGGAGGTGCGTATTCCCGCTGAGGTGATGAGCATTGCTCCTAATGCATTTAATGGGTGTAAAGCACTTCAAAGAATTGAAGTGTCAATTGATAACGTGCGGTACACAAGCCAAGACGGGATTCTCTTGTGCAAGGATAATTCGGATTTGATAGTCTTCCCTGAAGGTATGATAGATAGCTTTTCATCTTCGGACTCAAATCCCATGTGGAAGGTCCGTGAACGGTTGTTGAAGGTGCTGGGCGAGCGTAAAGAGTCATTCAAAGCGTGGGCCCAAGACCGTAGTCGTTCTCCTGATGGGAAGGCCGGAGATGATGTATTCTTCTTTGATGGTGTTCTTAGTGTTCTGCCTCACATCACGATTCTTGACGGTTTCCGTCTTGCCGCTATGTTACAGTCTGATTTGGGCGCAGCACGTGCGGTATTCATTGCGGTTGGGAATGGGCAATCTCTGCCACTTGAGGATGTGCTGTGTTTGGATGGAACATCCGCATCATACTGGGAAGCCGCAGTGTTGCTGTTTGAGGCAACGCAGTTTTATTTGTTCTGGCATGCGAATTACATGAGGATGGAAATGGTGACAAGCCTTATGTCTTTTTTGAGGGAGTATTGGTTTTGCGGGTATTCTGGTAGACATATTCTCAATGAATTGCTCCAGAAGTTCTCTAGTCAACTTTGTAGGATGGATTTTAACCCGAAGGTGAGTCCGTGTACGCACGGCTGCGAGGTGTGTTACACGACATTTTCCCCTTTTGCTGGCTTTGCAAGACATCGTCTAGGAATCAGGAAAAAGGAAGTGGGAATATCCATTTCGGTGAGTATGGAAGAGCGAGTTCCGTACTATTGCTCAATCATGTTCTGAGGAGGTATTATGAGTCTGAACAAATTCGAAGAATACGGTTATTGGGAGCATGCTCACGTCATTAAGGGAGAGTTAAGAACCTGCCCGCGACCTATGCTCAAATTGCTTCTATTTGATAAAGTGTTCCATAATTTGATTATTGCGCTAGAGCGACTGGAATTGTTCTTGGAAGTTCAACGCCGAGGGGATAATGCTCTAAAGCTGGCAACCACGGCGATGAATGGTCCGCGTGATTTACATGACGATCTACAGCATCCTCCTTCGATAGAATCTCTGTTGGGAGAGGTGCGGTTGCACTGTACGGCGCTCTTCATCCAGACGAAGTTCGATGACGAGAAACTGTTCACACAAGTGATGGTGTATTTCATGACCGACTTTCTGGAATGGTATGGTGGTCGTGGAATGGATATCCCCTATGACGAGGTGGAGCGATACGTTCTGCCCATCCTTGTTTCTATGAGTCGGCAAGTTGGTTCCGTATTTGAAATAATGCGGGTTTGCGATGACTATGTCGCCTATAGCCGTAAAGATTATTTCAATGATGTAGAGAGGGAAACGGTCGTAAAAAGAGGTTTTATAGCCTTCATCAATGGCAAGGACCAACATCGTGGTGGTGAAGAATTGCAGAAATTTGGGATGTTTGGAGAAGAAGTAGAATTTTCTGTGCACAAACGAGGAACTGTTGAGGATGGCTACAACCGCTTGATGGATGCCATGCTGAATCTCTATGACACCATCATCCCGGCGAAACGTGTTCGTGACATCCTTTTCACTTATGTCAAGAGTCTGCCAGAATATACAGACGAGGCGCTTGAGAAGAAGATTGCATTAAAGGGACAAAATCAAGGCTGTATGCATTCTAAGAAGGACAGTCAATCAGAAGTAGTGATAACAAGTTACCCTCAAAAGTAATGTAGTGATGAGTTGTTCTCCTTCATATTCCGCATCTTCTGATTATTATGCCGAATTAGGTACGTTTACTTCCGAAAATCAGTTTTTTGACAAAACGAATAATTTGTCTAAAAGCTCCTTGTGGTGCGCACACACCTTATGGTATAATATCAAGCAATTTCAACGGCATTGAATTTCTACATCTGCGTGGAGTGTTCTGCGAATTTCTTCAGACCGTGCAGTCTGGTTCGTGGGCGACGTGGAATAGTGGGACACAACAATCCGGTGAAGGGAGAATGGTATGGCAAAAATAGAACTTGTGGTTGCTGACCCACAAATGCTCAACAGTGGTGCAAATGCGCAACGTGTCCAGATGACCTATGGCGAAACGGACTCGCCAATAGTAATTGATACTGAAACCGCGTTCATTGAATGCGAGGCCCAAAACAAATCTGCTTCAATTAAGGATTGGGTCGTGGACTTCACCACACATAAAATGAAGCTTGCTAATGATGGCGCAGAGGGGAACTACCAAGAGATTGACCTCGCGTCTGCGATGAGTATGGCCGGTCAGCTTGTTAGAGAGACCGGACGTGCTACACTATTAACTTTTTTAGATACTATTGAAAAAGCGTACGGCGATGTAAGGACAGGCGATGGATCGGGTAGCGGCGAGAATTCAAATGATAAGACATCTGGAGAAGATGTGCCGACGTCTCAAGATTCACCGGAATCGCCTCTGCCGAGTCCAATTAACCCAGAGGAAATATAATGGGAGAAGCCCATTTTAATCAACTAAAGAAAGGAAAGACAGTATGAGTGAACGGGTTTTAACGAGAATACAAGTTCGTATGAAAACCATGGACAACGTGTTCCATACAATGATTATTGCCCTTGAGCGACTGGAACTTTTCTTGGAGATTGAACGCAGGGGTACCGATGCCATCGGGTTGCAGGCCACTGGTATACATACTTCGCGAGATCTTCATGACGATGTAGAGAACCCTCCTAATCGGGAGCTTCTTTTGGGCGAGGTTCTATTGGATTGTCAAGCGTTATACAGTCAAACCAAGTTTGACGATGAAGATTTATTTAAACAAACAATGCAGTACTTTATGTCTGATTTGCTTGAATGGTATGGTGGCCGAGGCAATAATGTGCCATATGATGAGGTGGAGAAGTATGTCCTTCCTATCATAGTCGCCTTGAGCCGACAGGTCGAGGTTAAAGATTATGAGAAGGATGTAAAAGGCGAAAAGATGACGCCGCAAAAAAAGATTACGCAAATCAGTTATGAATACGTTGCTAAATTGCGTGACATAGATGAATATAGTCCAGACGAGAAAGAAGAAGCTGTCATACAAGGTTTCACCGAATTCCTCAAGGCTCAACATGAAGTTGCGAAACAGATGCAGGCTTTTATAGCATCTGGCGAGGAAGTTGTGTTTACTGAGCACAAGCGGGGGACGGTTACAGATGGCTATAATCGTTTAATGGATGCCATGCTGAATCTTTATGACTCGACCATACCCGCAAAAATGGTCAGAAACACATTTACAAAATATGTCAAAGGGTTGCCAGAATTCACGGACGAAATGATTGCGAAAGCAATTCAATCCAGGGAAACAGTGACATCCAAGGAAACGACAACAGAGCAGGATGCTTTTCTTAACGAAAACTCGCCTGCTGATACAGAGGTCAAAGATTCTCAGCAGAATGTAGAAGAAACTCAAACAGAAAAAGAACAGGAGTAGTTATGTCATTAAACAAGTTCGAAGACAACGGCGTTACGTATTTTGAACTATACATCAGGTGTCCTGTATGCATAGGCCAAGGGAAAACGGATCTGCCCATCGTATATTGGAGGCATGCTGACAACAACTGTTCAGGCGCCATATACGTTGGCGA
>JAZUMF010000128.1:0-18685 GCA_045603485.1 Kiritimatiellia bacterium
GCCTCCTTGCGTTTTTTTTTGCTTTGCAAGAAAGCATACAGCCAACGCCTGATTTTTTCAACCCCCGGCTGAAGCCCGCTCAACAGGCCAACCGCTCAAGGCAGAACCTCCCGGTGTTGCACTGGAAACTCGCGCGCGCGATTCAAAAAAACAAACCGTGATTTCAAGACAACTGCTTTATTACATCATGGAACTGACGAAGAACTGAAGATCCCTATCCTTGAAGGTGCTGAAGAAAAGGCCGATTGTAATAAATTAGTTGGCAGTGTCACAGTATCGGCGAGAGATTTGCGTTTAGATCTTCCTGTTGGTAGTGATGTTGAAGTTACATTTGAAGCGAAAGAGCCAGGAGCTATAAATGTTTCAATCTATATTCCATTGTTTGAATATGAAGCGAATGTCCCGATTAATCTTAAAGCAAATGCACCAGCAAAGGAGGTTTTGAGGGCCGAGTATGAGAAAGACTATGTACGATTAAAAGAGTTGGCAGACAAGAATTTACCAATTGAAAAGGTAAGAATGCTTGTTGATGAGGCAAAACGAGCCGTTGAAAGTGCAACAGATTACGAGTCACGTCAACAGGCATTTAATGCTATTATTGAATCACGTAAGGCTCTTGATAGTGTTGAAGATGAAGCAAAATGGCCTGAGAATGTAAGGGACGCAAAAGATAAAATAAACGCAATGAAAAACTCAGTTGAACGATGGGGTGATTTAGAGCAAAAGGGAGAAGCACAAGAAATTGAGAATGAAATGCATCGAGCAATACAGCGGAAAAGCACAGGAATGCTCAATCGAGTTGCCGAGAAAGCTATACAGCTTCTTATTGATATTGAGAGTAATCGTCCAGAGGTATGGAAATCTATTCTTGTCAATCAATACAAAAACCGTGAGCTAATGAGTGACAAGCGAAAGGCTGATGTGCTCTTTGAACAGGCTGCGATAGCAATAAAGTCCAGCGATGTAGAAGAAATGCGTCGTATAGCTAAAAAGCTATGGGAATTACTGCCAGAGGAAGTTGCGGACGAAACAAAACGAGGATATGGTTCGGGGATTACTCTATGACAACTCACGAATGTATAGTGGCATGCCATGCACTTGCCTTATCTGGGCATTTGGAAGCAGCAAAAGAAAACCTTCGTCGTAACAGGCAATGTCTTGAATGCTTTGAAGGTATTGATTTGCTAGCTCGAATAGAACTCAAGCTTGGAAATGAAAATGAGGCTCATAGACTTTGGCGAGAGGCCTTAAAGTTATGTGGAGATGCTTCAGCATGTAAGACTCCTTTGGAAGCTCTAGACCATGTTGAATGGCGATATCGGCGGGCCGTACATTTCCTAAAATACTTCCTGCGTTTTGTCGCATTTATAGTGCTTGGATTTTTTATTGGTCGTTCCTGTTGCGCTGATAAAGATATTAATGAGCATAATATTGTTAGCAACGAAACCGAAAAAGTTCAACCTTTGGGTTCATGTGAAACGCCTTCTATATTTCAACCTGAGTCACAACCCACAAATAGTTGTGTTATTCAAAGTAATATTGGTATAGAAGTCTCAAACATTCATTCGAACTCGTCATCTATTAATGATAATGTTAATTGTAATTTGGAGAAATAATTATGAGTGAAACTGTTTTGTCTATATCAAAGTATCCAACATTGCCAGCCTGGTTTGTAAGCGAGGATGAAGGAGAGGCCTGGGAATGGGGAGATTTTATTTGCATCCTGCAAAAAAATCCTCCTTTTATGTCCGATGCATTAAATGCTATGATAAAAAATCTGCCAATGTCAAAAGTTCCCCCAGCTGCAACTAAAGGAATTAAGTATCTGTATGTTTTATCAATGTTTTACAAGAAGGGGCGAAATCCTTCAGGGAAAGACTCGTCAAAACCAGCAGAAATACTAACGATTGAGCAGGCAAATATTGGAATGCTGACCGGAGATCCCACAAAATGGGATACTCCCGTTTTTTGTTCATTCAAACCTAATGGTCGAATTAATAGTGGAAGATATTTTTCTGAATCTATTACTAAAGACGTTGCAAGGAGTGTTTTTTTTGAGGAGTTGGAGGAGCGTAATCCCATAAAGCCATCAAGGATTGGAAATATTCAAGATGGCATAGCAGCGACAAAAGGAGAGCTTAATTCTAGTAGAGATTCGAAGGGGTGTATGATACCTTTTATTGCTGTGACGGTTGTACTAACCTCATTTGCGAGACATTTAATGTCATAATATTGAATCAAGGCTATATGTATTTTCCAATGCTAATGTAATCTTGCTTGAGAGGTTTTAACATAATTCAAATCTAATACTTATAATAGGGTAAGGTTTTTCTACTATGGTTCTATCTAGTCAACTTATTCAACTTTGGATTCACGCTAACTCCGAGGCATGGTACTGTCAAGCATCTAATATTGAACCTGTGCATTTCTGGCTTTCTACCTTGAAGCTTGCGAATCCGGAAAACGCAACTCTAATGTTTAAGGCAGGGGGGACGCCAGAGGACTGCAAGATACTAGCTAGTATATCAAAGCAAATACTTTCATATCTTGAAATTGATGCTGAAAAAGCCCATTTATTACGCATAGAATGTCTAAAAAATATTCTAAAAGGGAGACCTCCTCGCGGAATGCCCGATGGTTCTATCCCATATTTGCATAGATCTGAAACATCTAGACGCCTCTTTGAGGTCGCTACAGAAGCGGCAATGATTCGTAAGGCAAAAAAACTTTTAATTACTGATATTATTGATGCTCTTATTGACATGAAACTTGTGACAATGTAGTTGTTGAGAGACAAAGATGCGCATACTTAAAGAAAACGAAACTATTCTTAACACATATACTGTTGAATGTTTTCTTGGTGAAGGTGCTTTCGCAGAAGTTTATCGAGTTAAACACCGTTTCCTCGGTCGTTTAGCTATGAAGGTGCTTAAAAGACCCGTTGAATCAGCTAAAGAGGTAGAATCACTTCTCTCCGAAGCTATTCTTCTTTCTCACCTGGGGCATCCTAATATAGTGCGTATTTTTGATGCAAATGCTATTGAAACCCCAAGAGGCATACGAGGTTTTTTTACGATGGAGCACATATCAGGAGGGACCTTAGATTCTTTTTTACACTTACATGGCAATTCATTGACACTTGAATCTATTATTGAAATAGCCTGTCAAATATGTCGAGGGCTAGCAATTGCCCACTCCGAATCTCCTCCAATTATTCATCGTGATATTAAGCCACAGAATATTCTTGTTGGTCTCGAGAACGATGGTATACGAGCTCGTATTAGTGATTTCGGCTTAGCAAAACAAGTTAATCCTCTGACTTTACTTGCCTCAGCGGCTGGAACGCTCGCCTTTAAGCCACCTGAAATTTTTGATGATCCTGCTTCTGATTCTATCGCTGGTGATATTTATGCAGTTGGAGTTACTATTTACTTAATGCTTACGGGCACATTACCCTATAAACTTGGTGACGATTTAGCTCATATATCTCAATCAAATTTCAATAAATCCCCAAGGCGTCCTGAAGAATTGAACCTAGATGTTGATCCTTTACTTGGGGATATTGTAATGCGTTGCCTAGATCGGAATCCAGATGCCCGTTTCCCTAATGCTAAATGTCTTTGTAAGGAGCTTGAATCGTGGTGTCAGCAGGTTAATAATGGCTTTATTCAGTCGTCTGCTATGGTAAGAGAGGCATTGCGCCTTGCCAAAGATGAAGCACAGCTTCTTGAAGCTGCCGATTTAATGGAAAAAGCTATTTCTAACTTTCCTTCCCTTAAAGAAAAATATTCATCTAGAGTTGACTTATGGCGAGCAGGGATATCAATGTAGTAGATAGTAGTTATAACCATCAATTTAGAAACCAGATAATTTGAGTTTCGCTTACCATAAGTAACAATAAAAAACGCCGCCCTTCCCTTTACCACATACAAAATCGGGTCTGGGCAGACTACTTTTCCTTAAGAATATTTAGGGTTGGCTCGCCATGGCGAGTTGGGTGGACCGCCATATTATCAAGAACGCGCCTGCTTACACCCTCGCCGTCTGATGGAGTGCTGATAACATGTGGCTTTACGAGGACGATTAGCTCTGTGCGTTCCTTAACCTTTTCGGTGCTGCGAAAGAACCATCCGAGCAATGGAATACGACCAAGGACAGGAATGCGGCTTTGACGCTCAACCTCAACCTCCTTGATTAGACCACCAATAGCAACGGTCATTTCATCCTTAGCGACAAAGGTACCTGTCACGCTGCGAGAAGAGACAACATCAATTGGTACATTCTGAACGACTCCTCCGTCAGTTGTGCCGTATATCGGAATTGTTGCGGCATTCTTGTTGATTTCTGAATTTTCCTGCAAAAGGCGCAATGTGACTGTTCGGTCAGCATTGATGTTTGGAGTTAAAAAGAGCATCGTGCCTACTGACTGGAATTCTATTTCCGTTTGCGGAACGACAATACTTGTATCTCCATTTGCAATTGTCTGGCTGGTGATGTTTTTAACCATCGGGCGTTCTTCACCGATAAAAAGACGAGACACTTCATTATTTGCGGTCAGGAGCATTGGAGTTGCAAGGGTCTTTGCGCGCCCCTCCTTCTCCAGCATTTGAATACGGGCCTGAAGGTGCTTGCTCAATATCTGGAATGACATTGAATCATTTCTCCCCTGTGAAGCAAGCGGATTAAAGCCCGGGAAACCTGCCGTCACATTCTGCTGTGAATCCTCAGAGGTTGTATTATAATCCTTTGCAAACTGATATTCGAAAGAAGATGTAAAGCCGTCATCAAGCTGGAGCTCGAGAACCTTTACTTCCAACAGCACCATCGGAGTCGGAACATCAAGACGGCGAATCAAGGCTCGGATATCCTCCATTGCCTTGGAGTCGCTTGTTCTGACCATCAGCATACTATTCTTACGGCTGACGGTCACAAAGATATTTGCCGTGCGTGCGCGGTAGAGACTATATGTCGAGTCAAATTGATTTGTTCCCGCAGCCTCTGCCTCAGAAAGACGCTTTGCATCTCCCTGCGAAAAACCTGCGCCGACAGGAGGTATCACGGAAACGCGCCCGTCATTAAAAGTTAAAACACCCGAACTGGTGCTGCCGCCCGAGCCTGAAGCGCTATTCGGCTCAAGCTTAAGAAATGAAGAGCCTCCGCTATCGGCAATCTTGTTGAAACGCTCTATTCGTCTTGAAATGTCGCTTTCTTCATCTTCAAGAAGCTCGTTTTCACCAAGGGACAGCATTACACGCTCCGGATAAAGTCCATAAATTATGGAGGCTACTTCAATGACATTAGGATAAAGTAAAGTATATGTCTCTGTCTGCTCTTCCCTAAATGTTGCAAGACTCTGCTCGTATTCCTCCATGGTTGTCACGCGGATAATCCCGGACAACGCATCGCGGCGATACCATAAGCCCGTCGCTCGGCATATTTCCTCAACGGCCATCTCAGGTGTCACATTTCTCAGGAATATCGATACAAGCCGAGTTGAAGTGGGTTCTGAAACGGAAATATTTACTCCTGTTTGATCTGATATCAGTCTCAGGGCGACACGCAACGGTACACCTGAAAACTCAATATACCGTATTAACTTTGAATCATTATCTTTGGGCAGAGGTCTAAAGCTTCCCGGCAGGAAAAACTCACCGCCTTCCGCATTGGAGGTCTTGATTTTAACACCCTCTGCCGTTACTGAATCAACCGAAAGAGGCACATTCACCCCACCTACATTTTGATTGATGATAGACCCTTGACGAAGCGGTGCTCCGGTAAAATCGCTCGAGCCTACCAATGCGACGCCTTCCGCCTCGGAGCCTACGACCAAAGCGCGTATCTTGAGGGCGTCCAGACCGCCGATTCTGCCTCTGACCGTATCGGCGAATGCCTGAGACGGACGCGTAGGATCCTGATGGGCGGCAATAACATTTAGCGCTGATGCCAAGATGATTGCGCAAATTAAAGAAATTCTCATACTAAACATCCTTTTCCATTGTAATTATCCTGCCGACGCCATAGAGAAGAGAGCAAGAAAAAAAGCCAAATAGACAAAACCGACAATCAGACCGGTAATTATAATCATAATCGGCTCTATTGTCACACTGAAACGGCGTATCGTCACTTTAAGCATCGATTCATGAAATCTTGCGACTTCACCAAAGGCTTCAGGAAGTGAACCTGAGGTTTCTCCTACAGCGACCATCTGCCCAAGCATAGGTGTAAACGCTCCGGGCTTGCGGAGAACCGAGGCAAGCGTCTCGCCCCTGATAACCGCTTCGTAGGCATCGCGAACACACAACGACAGCCTTGCGTTGGAGAGCAGCGGGCGCACAACATCCAATGCCTCAACAAGGGTGACGCCGCTTTGTACAAGCATCTCCATTGCGCGCGCAAAGGACGCTGTTCCGGAAAGCCTTTGGATATTGCCAACGATGGGGAACCTCAAAAGAACAGTGCTAAGGAGCAAACGCCCCGATGACGTCATTTTAAGCGCTGCGATAAAAGCCAAAAAGGCGACAGCAAAAATAATCAGCAATAGGCCATTTATCCTTATCCACTCGGAGATATCAAGAAGCAGCTGTGTTATTGCAGGCAGCGACGCACCGCCGCTTTGCAAAAAATCACCGATCTTAGGAATAACCGACACAACCAAAAAAACTGAGACGGAGAGAGCCATCACAACCGCAAATATCGGATATGTCAAGGCATTGACAACCATTGAGCGAAGATTGCGCTGTGACTCCAGCTGCCTTGAGGCGTGTAAAAGCGACGAATCTAGCTCACCCGCCTGCTCTCCTACCTTAACCAACTCGATTGTGACAGCGCTGAAGATTCCATTGCACTTGGAGAGCGCGCTGGAGAGCGATATTCCGCTTGAAACCATTTCATAAAGATTAAACCAAACCTTAGACGCCCTTGGAGACATTGCCTGGTTGGCGACGGTCTCAAGCGCGACAAGAATCGAAACGCCGCTTTTCAGCATTGAGGCGAGCTGCCGGAACCCAATCTCAATATCAAATGGTCCCATGGGCTTGAGCCACGATGGGTGCCAGGGGGGAGGAAGGCTTCCTGATGCCGCGCCATCTTCCGAAAGTTCCTTGACTGAAAGTATGACATATCCTTCATCGCGAAGCGACGAAGTGACCTCGCGTTGCGTAGCGGCAATGCGCTTTACTCTCTCTCTCTTTCCTGCCGATGTCCGGACAGTTGCTTCAAAGAATGGCATCGTTCATAAAACCTATAAATATCCAATCGTCCGCAATATCTCGCCAAAGTCGGTGATTCCGGCTGTAAGTTTATCAGAGGCATCATCAATCAAGGTTCGCATTCCGCAGGCTTTCATCTCTTCAGACAACTCTCCCTGAGATGCCCCTGAAGCAATTCGGGACAAAACAGATGCCGAAGGAATCATCAATTCGAAGATACCTGTTCGGCCCTTGTAGCCGCGGCCGGCACAGGCAAGACATCCCTTAGCCTTGAAGGCGCTCCTACCTGCGAGTTCAGGAAGCCCCAAAAGAGCAGCCTCGCGCTCCGGAATCGCATATGCCATGCGACAATTTGGACATAGCCTGCGCACAAGCCGTTGAGCCATGCTCATGCGAAGCGTAGCCGCAATCATATGAGGCTGAAGCCCCATATCCAAAAGGCGTGTAACTGCACTTACCGCGTCATTTGTATGGAGCGTAGATAAAACAAGATGTCCGGTCAATGCCGCCTTAACGGCGATGTCAAGTGACTCCGAATCGCGGATTTCGCCAATCATAATCACATCCGGATCATGCCGCAAAAGACTTCTAAGAGCCTTGGTAAAATTAACCTTGTCGTTTGAATCAACCTCAGCTTGAGAAACGCCCTTAATCTCATATTCAATCGGATCCTCGACAGTAAGAATATTGAGTGGTTCAGAAGCTAAAAGCTCTTGTATAGCGGCGTAAAGTGTAGTTGTCTTGCCGGAACCGGTAGGGCCGGTCAAGAGCACAAGCCCCTGCGGCTTTGATAAAACTCCGCGAAATGCGGCAATATCATCATTTGACAGTCCCGTGGCCGGCAAAGACAAGCGCTCCAGATCCGATTCCAGCAGTCGTAGGGTAATACGCTCGCCATAACGCACGGGAAGAGTCGCAACACGCACATCCAAGCGTCGCGAAGAGGCGTTACGCTGCTGCATTCTCCATGTAAAACCGCCGTCCTGCGGGGCGCGTCTTTCGGCGATATCGAGCCCCGAAAGAATCTTTAATCTGCTTGAAACGCTTGGAGCCATATCAATCGAAAGACGGGTAAAATCCTCTAATCTCCCATCAATGCGCATCCTGACAAACAGGCCGTCCTGACTTGGATTGAAATGTATATCCGATGCCCTACGAAGCGCTGCCGCACGGAGAAGCTGATCGACGATGGCGACAGGATCTCCCGACTCTCCGTTGTGCTGCTGCATTGCACGCGCATCACCATAAATACGAAGCAATTCTGAACGAAGTTCCTCACGGTCGGCGGCAAGCCCATTAACCTCCTGCCCCGTCGCGTCGCGAATTGCGTTAAGCGCCGTTTCATCCTGCGGATTCGCCATAGCGACCTGCAACACTCCGTCAACGAGACACAGAGGCAATACCAAACGGCGGTGCGCGATTGTCGGAGGCACCTTAAATGCCCACGAAGGATCAATTGTGACAGCGCTGAAATCGATCATTCCTAAGCCCCTATCTACTTAAAGCACCGCTGCCGCGGGACAGTTTCTTGTTAAAGGAATCAGGATTGCGCGTTACCGTAAGAGCGGTATTCAGATCAATCCTACCCGATGTGACAAGCTCAACCAAAGACTGGTCAAGTGTACACATACCGGAACTGCGCCCCGTTTCAATTGCGGAATATAGCTGGCTGCTTCTGCCCGTGGCAATAATATTAGACACTGCAGTATTTGAAACTAGAAGCTCGTATGCGGGAACGCGTCCCAAGCCATCCTTTGTCCGCAAGAGATGCTGCGCAAAAATGCCGCGCAAAACCATTGCCAGTTGATGCCGAACCCCCGGCTGCTCGTCGGCGGGAAATACAGAAACCAGCCGTTCAACAGCCCCTGCCGCATCACCGGCATGAAGCGTGGTAAAAACCAGATGGCCGGTCTCCGCCGCCGTAATGGCGGTACGGATAGTTTCAAGCTCACGCACCTCACCGACCAAAATAACATCGGGGTCTTGCCTCAAAGACTCAACCAGTGCCTCGTTAAAACCAGCCGCATCTCTCCCCACCTGCCGTTGATTGACAAGACACCGCGAAGACTTGTGCAAATATTCAATCGGGTCCTCAATTGTTACAATATGCCCGTCAAGAGATTGATTGATAGTATTTATCAAAGTAGCAAGAGTAGTGCTCTTGCCAGAGCCAGTCGGACCGGTCACAACCACAAGGCCATCACGGCACCTACAAAAATCCGCCAATTTATCAGGCAAACCCAAAGCTTCCAATGAGCGGAAGTCATTATCAAGACGACGGAGAGCAATGGCTGTTCCCGCTCCATCCAAAAAGATATTAAAACGGTAACGAGCTCCGCAACTCGAAGAGAAAGCTCCATCTATAGAACCAGATTCGCGAAGCCGTACTAAAGTCTCGCCGACGGGATTTTCGTTTCCTTGGAGAAATGCCGTCGATGCAAGCAACGCCGCAAATGAATTCACCGTTGTGTAATCCAGAAGCTCTTCGCCGATCGGCAATAGCCTACCGTCCTTGCGAAACCATGGCGGCTGCCCCGTAGCGATGTGAATGTCTGAAGCGCCGACCGACTCGCACTTAATCAAAAGAGCGTCCAGCGCCTTATAATAATCTTGCAGCGTTGATGGTATATCAAACATAACAGGCCTATAGAAAAAGATTTATGCGCCAAATACGCAGAAAGTCACTTCCGCGCAACGGCTCCATCGATAACGAAGTAGCGACAAACTGATAATCATACTCTGAAAGCAAGGCAAGAGCCTTAACCAAAGAAAGATAGTTAGTCTCAAGCTCAACCGTCCATGCCGAAAAGGCTGCATCTCCATTTGCTGCGCGAAGGAGCGACAGCCCCTTTGCGCCGCTGTCATCGGCATCCGCAGACGGCAGCTCCTGCTTTAATACTGAAATAACGCGCACAGAATCTACCTTACTCAAAAGATCGATAAAGCCGGCAAAACCATTCTGGGTTTTAATTCCTCTTTCTTCTAACAGCGCAGCCTCCTTCGCCCGAATCATCAACTCCTCTTCGTTCGCCGCATCTAACTCAAGCTTGACTCTCTCAAGCTCCCTCTCCAGCGCCTTACGCTCAGCTGCGATATCCTCGGCATACCCCAATTCGTCCAGACGCCCTGAAAGCGTTGAAAGATGGGCGGACATTGGACAATGGACGAAATATGCAAAGAGTCCCAATAAGGCCAGCGGGAGGGCAACACACGCGAATATTTTATCCTTATCGGTAATTGTAATCATTATTTACCCTCCTTGGTATAAGTCAAAAAAAAGGAGAATGAAAAAGAAATGCCGTCAGGAAGAGCCTCTATGCGATTAGGCGACAATGACCAACCTAAAGGCAATAAATTGCGAGCCAAAGTTTCCATCGCCGCTGTTGCGGCAGACGAGCTCAATGCAAGACAATGTACCGAAAGAGAAGCACCGTCATCAACAGAAATACGGTTAACGACAATATCATCACCAGAACTCGAGGCAAGTTCCATCAGCAGTTTAAGCCAAGAATCCCGATATGCGGCAAGATTCTCACGCGATTGCCGTGCCGCCTCGCGCCTCAAGGCAATCCCCCTTGCCTGATTTCGCAGCCGCACTATTTCTTGACGGATTCCGGAATTAGCGGCATCCATCCGTTCTGACGAAGCGACCTCTGGCGAAAGCTTGGCAATCGTATGAGAAAGCCACAGCCAGTCACATAGACAGACAAAGGCCAAAAGCGACGACACCGCAACTGCTATTTTGACAAGGCTTCCACCAACAGAAAGGCCTCCGCGGGAAACCGTTAAGACAGGAGAATTGCCCGAGTCGATATTATCCAAAACAGCAGGAATATCCTCAACAGCTGAGATTTCTCCCGGCGATACGGCGCATAGCCCCACAAAACGGCAACGCGATTGCCTGACGACATCTCCCAAAGAAGCCACATCGCTGGCAGGCGCCAAGGCGATATCAAATATCCCGGGCGAAATGGAGCGATAGTCAAAAGAGGCATCCTCTCTGGGAATCTCGACAAAAGGCTCTATTTCATAGAATACGGCATTAGCCAATTCCTTACCGGAGAGCCCCGACACCTGTGCGCTGGAGAGCTCTACCCTTTGGGTAAAAATAGAATCGCTGACAACCAAAACCCTAGACCCGCGCTTTATGACATCACTCTTGAAAAGCTCCTTCAGCGTACCGACCAAATCACCGCCAAAGGCACGGCTCTGCGGTACCGAAAATTCAACTTCGCCACCGCCCCTGCGGCAAACAAAAACATCTGCCCCAGACGCAACAATATAACAATCGGCTTTTCCCAACAAAGACATCGATGCCATTACTCCGTATAAAGATTAACAACCCGCCCTGGAGGCAAAAACACCTGACGGATTTCGGCTCTTTCCAGGTCACGCCTGAATATCTTCAAAAAGCAAATGCCCGGTGTCATACCATCAATATGCGCTTGAGATGCGCCATCCGCAACAGAGGCGATACCACCAGCAATTTTATCTCCACAGGGACGGTACCAGTACAGATTCGTGACAACGCCAGCCCTAAATGTAAGCAAAATTGATGCCGGCCTAGTTAAGTCCGAAAGCATAAGAGACGCGTCCTTTGCGGCATAGCTCTCATCAACCCGATTTGTTACTCCGTCCTTACCAAAATGGCGGACGCACTCAATAGGCAAGCCGACAACCTCCAAGCCATTGGAATTGGCATCGCAGAGACGGGAATACCCGGCTTCATCGGGAGATTCCAACGGATTGCCCCAAGGATCCAAAAGACGACGACCTGAACGGGCCATACGCAAATAAGGGCCTCCCCAGCCGCATGGAATCAAAACCGTAGGATCAGCTATGGCGGGCGGCGCATCAGAAGCGAGATTTTCAGGCGATGCAGGACGGGCGGCAAGCCTACCCACCCCCTTTGGGCAGTCCCAAAGCTCACGCAAGGAAAGAGGCCCCGAGGTAGAATTTTCATCTACATAACGGGTCTCAGGCAAACGCCCCATATCAAGCAGAAAACCGGAAGGTTCACCTGACGACCAATCCAACACCGCAGAAGAAATCTCATCAAACTGCCTTGAAGCCGCCTTAACCAAAGCCTCCTCACGCACCCTTGAGGCTTCAATGACGGCAAAGTGTGTAAGCAGACCCAGAATAAAAAGAACAATCGTAAGCTCGATAAGAGTTAGACCGCTTCTCATTAGTCCTCCTCCGGCAAATCTGCCCTATTAAGAAAAAGCACCAAGTCGTCACCCCTGTCAAAAGGGGTACCGGCTGTGCGTGACCGAATACGCTCATCCTTAGTCCAGCAAGAGCCCAATGAATTTGTATTGGGATAAAAGCATGGAGTCGACAAAAAACCGTCGGGTCCTGCAGAAACAATGCGCGCATAGCGAAAACGCTCATCATCTGAAACATCTTTCAATACGCCAAAATTATCTGAAAACGCCTGAGCCGGCGGTATCTGAAGGACATAAGGATTTCCCCAAGGATCAAGGATAGCAGGCTCACCCGGATACCCATATACATTACCATTGCAGTAATCGTCCGGTAATGAGAGAGCATGCAACTTAGGGAAAAAACCTCTCTTGGAAAAAGACGCCTCGCCAGTAGCCGCGGCATCGGAAGGATGTGGAAATAAAATCGACTGCGAGCGTGCCGAATTCATACCGATATACGGTCCGCGCCAGCCGCGAGAAGACAAGACGCTCCAACCGGTAAAGGCTTCCTTAGAGGCGAAGCCGCCCTTCTTTGGGAGATAGTCAACAGAATGACCATCATAAACATAGACATTGGTTGCCATCAAAAGATTCGCTATACGCAAGTATCCCGGCGAAAAACCCGGAACCGACGACATATCATCAATATACCCAGGCACAGTATCAGAACCGAGAAAGGCCGTGCGAATGGCAGCCATATCAACCTCAGCTACGGCAACTCGGCTAGAATGCATAATTCCCGAGAAACGCCGCACAACCAAAGAAGATAGAATAGCCAAAATCAGCACGACAATCCCCAGCTCAATAAGGGTAAATCCCAGCTTGGATATATCGTGATGCTTCATAACACAAATTTAAACGCAAAAAACCGCGATTCGGTTCAAATAAAAAAGCATAAAAGGTGTCAGCAACTGTTAAATTTGACAATAAACTTAGAGACGCAAAGCTTGTACTTTGCGTCTCTAAGTTAAATCCAGACAGGGAAATCCGGTTATATCGTTTTACTTAGCGTATAATAAGTAATGTCGGCGAGATTGGCATAAAGTTCAGAGGCCCGGGAGAAACGCCATCTTCACTCCATGGGTCGCCGAAGGCATCATTCGATGCGGTACCAGCCTTGGATGATGTTCCTGAGGCTGTTAGACGACGCCAGACGGATGCCGTGGTATCGTAGAAGGAGACATTGAATGAACCGTCAATATACGGAAGCTTACCCATCCTTGCATACGGCGACGAACCTGAAAGTTGCATTGACGCCACATTGCCCTTTGTCAGCACAGGTCTGCGAACCTTTGCGTAGACATTAGTCACAAGATCCGATGACCAGTCAATTGTGATTTTCGGGTCAAGCACACCACTCATCACGACCGATGCATAGCGTGCCTTAAGTGCGGTTGTAAGGCCATTCTTAACAGCCACATATCCTTCTGTCGAATTTCGGAAGACTGTATTCAGAATGTTAATACCTTTATCGTTGTTATGCACAGACTTCACATCGGCCTTCTCTGACCCCGTGAAGATCGTATCAAGGATGAAGCAGTTCACAATCTGTTGCAAACGCGTCTCAATTAGAGCCGCACTTGTCGTATTGTTCCGCATAACCGTGTTTTGAATAAGCTGCCATGCCGAGGAGTTGCTGACAAATGTGAAGATTGTGCCTCGCTTGCCACCTTCCTTATTGTTATCTGCTATGTAGCAATCGCGGAAGACATTGTATCCGCCGTCACGATTACGGAATCCATAGTCAAATTTGTTATCGATAATCTTAGTCCGGTACATACGCATCATTGACCCACCTCTGTCTTGCCAAATCAGGTAAGAAGAACTATTTCCCGTGAAGTTGCAGTCCGTTATGGTAAGCTTGTGTTGGTTTGATATGAGGCTTCCACTACCAGGAACAGTATTGTTGGTGAAATCGCAGTATCTAAAATAGGCATTCGGAGAACCAGTCGAGCCAAAGCCAATAAGCCAACTACCACTCGGTGTCGTATTGTCGCGGAAGACGCAGTTGGTAAAGACCGTACCCTCAGAAGTATCTGAATTGAAATAGGCCGCTCGTGAAACACCTGTGAAGAGACAACTGTCAAAAGTCGTTCTTGAATAGACATTGCAAGCCGTATCAGTAGTTTTTGTAAAGACGCAATCCTTAAAGAGCATACCATGCTGCTGGGTTGACTGGGTTATCACATTTTTAAAAGAAGTGAATGTAAAGCCCTGAACTGTGAAGTTCGTTCCGATATTGTCAGTCGTAAAGGCGCTGCTAAGTACGCCGCTTTCAAGCTCGCCCGAGAGAACCGTCTCGCTGGGTGTGCCGTCGGCTTCGGCGCGGCTCGTTTCTGTGCCGTTAAAGCCGCCATAGAGACCTACATTTGCCATAATATGCAGTGGTTTTTCAAGGGCATAAGTACCCTTTTGGAACCATATTTCACCGCGGTATCGCCCTGCGTCGGCTATTACGGCGTCAAGATCGCCTGCGGCATTTTGCCAACTCGAACCGTCACCGGTGCCGCCCGGTCTGACACGGAAGATGCGAGGATTGGTAGAGACCCATTTCAGCGTAAAGACTGCATTGGTAGGAGGTATAACAACTGGGGGCTCATATGGCAACCATTCCTCCACAATCGCATTATTGAGTGTGTATAAAGGAATCTCAAGAACTGAGCTTGGCAAGGTGGTCATACTTAACTTGTCGGTCCCGTTTTCAAAAGTACCTGCACCATCAAGATCAAATGTGATAGTTACTTCCGGTGCTTTAAATGATGCGATAACCGTCTTATTGGCAGTCAGGGTCTGCGCCGGCAATTTTTCGCCCGATGCCAATACGGTTGAGCCGTCTGCCTCGTACCATGTGACGGTAGTTACATCAAAAGCAGGATTTGCGGTAACGACAGGAGTTGTTCCGGTTTCATCATCAGCTGCAACCGATAGTGCTGGTGATACTGTACCGCCGGCCCAAGGCTCTTTTAGAATGGTCAATGTGGGGGCATTTTCTGTCCCCTGTACCGGGTTTTGCACTGCACCGCGCGTAAAAGAGGCCTCTGTACGCTCTTCGCCGATGGCATCAGTGATAAGCCCGAATTTACCGTTCGCTGTCTTGCCCTGCTTAGGTACCAATGCAACCCAGGTCGTCTCTCCAGACTTGTAGCTGAAAGAGGTTCCTGCATTGGTATAGACATGACCAAAGACCGTAGTTGTATTAAAACTGTCTATCGCCACGGGGCGCGAATCTCTCATAGAGGGTGAAAGTGCCGCCGGGCGGAGCACCTGGTTTGCATAGCCGTCTACCTTCTCCTCGTCGAGAGCAAATGGAATAGCATCAGAATTATTGAATGTCAGTGTACCTGGGGTACGGAAATCATCTGCCTTCATTCCTGCAACGGATGAGTTCACCAGATTAAGCGTCGCGCCTTCACTGAGAAGAAATGGCTGATACTGATCCTCGCCGCCATTGCGCTCAAAGAGGCAGTTGACAACTGTGTGCTGTTGGGCTGTGGCTCCCGGCAAGGCTATGTCGTAGGTATCAACATCAGTATGTGTGAATGTACAGTTCGCAAGACCAAGCTGACCTGAGCCGGTGACTAAAAGCTGACCAAAGGTCGGTGTCATACCGATAGTGTCTTTCATCTTGATTGAATTGTTTTTGAAGATGCAGTTTACCATCGGTCGATAATTGTTTGCATTCATCGTCATGATGCCAGCATAGAAAGGCCCTTCCTTGGACTCTGCCTGCGGAACATAGATTGTATTATCAGCAAAGGTCGAATTGTTGACATTGACCGCCCTCCTCGCAAACATCGGATACAGGTTGATGGTAGAGGTATACGCAGGTTTGATGGCAAAGATGTTTCGCGAGAAATTAATGTTTTTGAAGAACTGACCATTTGAAGAAGAAAAGAACGGATAACACCATGAGTTACCAACGGAGAATAAGATATTGTTAGTAACGGAGAAATTATCATACAAGCAGTTAAAGGTTCCACTTTCAACACTAAAACAAGCATTTTTGTTATCTTCGTTATAGGTGGAATTATTATAGATAATTGCACGGGTAAAGGTACAATTGCGCCAATGTAAAATTCCGCCAGACCAATAGTAAACCACGCAACCACCGTATGTTGTCACACCATTATTGACAAAGCCAACAATGCGGCAGTCTTCAATTTTGAACTCGCCACCTTTTGTCATCATAAAGCCACCACGCCCAGCAGTTGTCTTAACACCGTAAAAGAGGCAGTTGGTTAAGCAAAGTGATTTGTGGGTGCTATCAGAATACGACTGAATTGACGGTCCTGTGCCTCCACCGATAAAATTGCAGTTTGCAACTGTTGTAACAGCACCGTTACCATTCTGAATCCATTGCGTACCGTTCACAATCCAAAGACCGTCAATCCAGTTGGTATAAGCCCCTTTGGCCAATATCATCGTGGCTGAGACAGCGGCGGATGAGGCCCACGAATCGTAATCCCCGGTGAAAGATGGGAGCTTCACCTTGCCGTCAGCAGAAATCAACTTGTTTGTAGAGTTGGCGGTCTTAAAGGTATAGTTGTCCATATCCGGCTCGACATGCTGCCATACGGCGGAGGTCTGCGCAGCAGTTGATGGTGTCACAATCGTTTGATAAGCTTCTGGATTACGGTCGGCAGGAGTTTCATCCATTGAAAGACCGGGGAAGCCGCCGTAAATCTTCAAGCTCTTGGTAAGTGAAAGCTTCTCAATATAAACGCCTTGTGCAACATAGATAGTGTCACCGTTTGCGGCAGCGGCAATGGCTTTGGTTATTGTCGGATAAGCGTCAGCCCAAGACGAACCGTTTGCTTCGCCGGTTGCGGCAGCCTTTACATAGATGATTGTATTTGGCGTATCGATAAAGTGCGCTACGATATCAAGGTCAACATCGCCGACTGTAAATGAGATTGTTGCGGAGCGCGGGTCAACCCCGGCAGGAAGACCGCTCCAATGTGAGAAACGGCAACCCTCAGAAGGCGTAGCTGTAAGAGTTATAGAATCACCATAGGCATAGTCACCAGTAGCAGTACCCGAAACCGAACCTAAAGCATTGTCAGCACTGGAAACCGCAACATTCATGCTGGCATCGCCGTTAGCCTGCCAGTGCCATGTGAGCTTAGCATATCCAGAATGAGTATAGGTAAAACTGGTAGATGTCGCTGAATTTGTCGTCGGCAAAGCAGTATCAAAGTCGTATGAGATAAGAGTATAGCCATTGCAGATATAGTTTGTGCCCGCGAGGTTCACAGTTGATGGTGCTGAACATTCAACAGAAGTTCCCTGCGAAATAAACGCACTGCCATATATTGGAGTTATCGCACCTACCTCTAATGGATTGCCGGTGACCAACAGGGTGCCGCCGGCCTCAGCAGGAGCCGACCCGGCAGTCCAGGTGTAACCTGTAATGTCGGCAGGGAAAGAATAGTTGCCACTGATAAAATCCAAAAATCCCGGCTTGCCGTCGACCTCGCAGGGAATCAGCTCGACTTTCTGCTCGTCGCCATCCCAGCCCTTAAAGCCGTAGTAACGGCATCCGCCAGCGGTTGCCGAGTTATTACCGCCAAGATAGATTACACCGTTTTTTGTGTAATCCTTCTTGCCGCTAGTGACAGTTGCGGATGCGTAGTTAGCCCCGGTTGCGGCATTTTTTATGGTGCAACGGTTAATGGCATTGTCAATCTCCAAGGTGTAGCGAGTAGTTGAGATACCCTTTGAAGTAGTCTTCCAATCTCCATCATCTGAGCAATTGAAGGCATACTGGTTGTTGCCGTTCACATACGCTGCCAAATTTCCCTCGGAGGATTGCACAATGCGGTACTGCTTCATAGTATTCTCAGTGCTGGTCAGCGCAAAGTCAACCCAAAGGCGGGATGTCGTGGTGAATTTCCATCCAGTACTGAGCGGCAAACGAAGGTCGCCCGGCTTGTTAAAATCAACCTGTATATAATCAACAAACCCTGCATTAGCAGAGCCAAGCGCAATAAGAAACACCGAAGAGAGGCACAATGCTCGGCGCATAATGCTATATAACAGATGACAGGGATGTCGCATAAGTTTTCTCCTTTTGCTATAAACAAGAACCGACTGTAAAACCAAACAACACTGTACCAAAAATTTACACTTAAAAGGCTCTTCCTTAAAAAGTGTGGGTAAAGCCAATTTTGAATTAGGTCGTAAAATCAAGTTTACATAAAAAACCTGGAACACGCATTCCGAGAAAGTCTTTTATTTAACCTAATGTTAATAATTTATCCTTTATAAAAA
>JAZUMF010000129.1:0-2529 GCA_045603485.1 Kiritimatiellia bacterium
CTTCCTAAGACCGCTTGGCCTCCGACTTCCTCATAGTATCAATATTTGTACTGGGATTAAAACCCGACCACACCAGATAACCGCCCGCCGTCATTGCCATCAGCGAAAACAGTCCTCGCCAGTGACGCGCCACAAATGCCAAAGTCGCGAAAAACGGATTGACTTTACAGCTCATTGTCCACCTCCTTCAACGGCTTTTCTATACGCGGCCTGAATCTCAACTGCATATGCTGTCCAAGCCGCCAAATCAATGCGGCATTCACTGTACCTTCCGCTACCTTGGTAGCCGTTTTCCCGAGAATCCCATTCACCAATTTTGAGCCGGTAGTGACGACCTTGGAAGTGATTTCTTCAAATGTTTTTCCAAGGACATCCTGAGCAACCGAGGCAATCGCAATTGAGAAAAGCCCGTCAATCACCAATCTTAACGCATGATATGAATTTATGCGTCTCCTGTATATTCTTGCCATTTCTGTTGTCATCATCAACGAATGGTACAGAACCGCCATGCAATCAACAAGTTTCCAAGGGCTGACACCCGTTTTAACAAAGACAGCTATGGCACGTTTTTTTACACATCTTATCGCTGCCTCATCCTGCATCTTCTCAAAAACGCCGAAATCTTCAAGCCATTCTTCATAGTCGTCGATGTCACGCCTCAGGTACTCCAATTTTTGAGAGCATTTATTGTTCTTAATGATCTTTTCCCCGTATTTGCTGCAATCCAAATTATCGGGAGACCCTTCGTTTACAAATGCTTTTTTTAAATACGCATGAAGAAATCTAACCTGATCACGTTCCTTCATACTTTTGTTCGTCGCATCTTTCTTGGCGATCTGCTCTATACGAGGAAACCTTCTAACCAACTTTGCAAGTCTAATGACAACATAGCCGATTATAAGGGTGGGCCGCTTTATTTATGCAATGACAAGTGTTTCTATCCCTATGCCGCATCAAACGCCACTTGTTTGAGGTCTCTCACGCGCCAGTTGTGTAGCTCGTCAAGTCTTCCGGACTTGTAAAGCGTTCTTATCGGCAGAAGTGCTTCTGCGCCCCTGACAGACCAGTGCATGCCCGATCTGTCGAGACGCTGCTGAACCACGCACTTGCATGCGCTTTCTACGACACCCGATCCGATGAACCATCCGTTGAGGATGTATTCGTCGTATTTCATTCTGTCGAAGTTGTCGCGGAAGTATTGCAGTTTCTTGTCGACTTCGCTGGCATGACTTCCGCCTTTGGACTTTTCTTCAGCTTCTTTGACTACAGCTCTGACGCGTCCCTCTTTGAACATACGCTTCCATTTGCGGAAGCATTCCATCCATTCATCCGTTTTCTCCTTGTATCCGAGCAGCAGCATAATCTCTTTCAGGTGTTCAAGCGCATGGTAGATGTCCAATATCATGATTGAAAACGGGAACTGGTTTCTGTGCACGGATTTGAGCCAAGCACCTCCATCCGAGAGGAAGATGGTGGTTTCCGGTGTCATCGGGAAACGCCTGTCGAACTCACGCCTTGCCATCTTGCTGTACTCCTCCCATCGCTGCGTAGTTGCAATGTATGTTGTCGAATCCTTATTGCGCCACGGCTTGCCTTTCTTCATTGACCCTGTAAAGAAGGCTGCGAGCTTGACCTCGCGAGTCTTCGCCTCCTTGCCGTCCTTCCCCTTGACGCCTGCGAGGTGTTTTCGGAACATGGATATGCCCGTGCCGTCGCCGAGGACGTATGCCAGCTTTTCGCGCTGCTTTTCCTCGGCTTGCCCACATGTGAGATTGAACTCCTGCACACTTGTCGCTCCGTCGATGACGATGTCGCGAATCGTATCGGCTGAAATGCGGAACCCATGGGCGTTTTCGAATTCCTGCGCGGCTTCCTCGTAGCCGTGGATTGCAGCAAGCCGCATTACCTCCGATATGACCGCAGGGGTGTGTCTGCCGACGAGTCCCATTTGCTCATCCCACGGATAGTGGCCCGTGCTGCCACCTTTGCTGTCTTTGCCATGATAGTATGTTCGCGGAATCGGGCCGACGAGTCCGAAGAGAGTGGCGACCTTTTTCTCATGGATGCCCCCATGTCGCTCATTGGGTGTTCGCTCGTACTCGCTGCACTTTGCCGCGTCTGAGGTGAGAAGAGCCTCCAATAGTTCACGGCACATGGTTTGTGCCGCCGAATTCAAGCCAAATTCAAGCTGGCTAGTGCATCCGATTCCGTCTTTTGCCACGGAATCGGCGGCTGATTCCATGAGCGCTGCTAGGCGCGACGCTCCCTTGAGGGCGATTTGCGAGATTTTTTTTTAAGGTGTGCGGCTGAAGAGAGTATGTCCTGCACATCGGACGCTCCAAGTTCCGAGACAAGCGAACGAAGTTTCATTCCTCCTTCCACCGCCTCCCTGAATTCATCCAGCTTTTCGCGAGGTATGTGAACAGAATGGTTTCTGCCTTGCGACCAGTATTGGAGATTGTAATATGTGGCGGTTTTTCCCCCTGCGAGCGTTTTGTGCATTTCACAGATTTTGCCCTGGACGGCACG
>JAZUMF010000130.1:0-12432 GCA_045603485.1 Kiritimatiellia bacterium
GAGTTTGAAAAGCATCGCAGCCTCTTTAATCCAAAGCGAAAAACAGGTGCAAGAGGCATAGGCTTATGCAAAGACTGGAATGGCCTAAGACTTTGCTCGGCAAGAGACCTCAAAAAGTCGCCGATAACCTTCAAGGCTTAACGAAAATCCCTAAAAATTGCTAATCTTACCAATCTCAATGTCGCCAATTCTCCTGGTGACATAGGTGGCTTTTGTCTCTATATGTCTAATAATGGACAAAACAAGGCTATTTCAGCGATAAACAGCACTCCCAATATGCCGTTTTGGGTAATTTAGGCTGCAAAAATAGAGGCGCGTAAGATGAATGTGGCATTGGCATAGGGTTGGGCCTGTCCCTTGTGCAAGAAGTTGATAATAAATTGATAAAGACATAACATGGGTCTGTCCCTTATGCGGAAATGTAATAAAAAAACGGTGGTGAGATGTGAGGACTGTCCCTCGAGCGGGTATGTGCGCAAATTTGCGATAAGTGGCTGATGTGGGTCTGTCCCTCAGGTGATTATTTACAATAAATTACAATTTGATAGAATGGTTGTAGTTTTGGCTTTTGAGGATTAACTTTAAAATGAATATCATTGAATCAAGGTTGATTGTTGGTGCTGCGAAAGCATTTCGCGTAGTTCATCTTTCAGACACGCATTTAACTTATGCTGATATGCGTGATGGCGAACGCAAGGTTTCGTTGGCTTTAACGAGAAGTAGAATTTTTCCGGATGCAGAGGATGTTTTGGCTGATGCTGTTAAGCTGTCAAATGAGTTGCAGCTGCCGATTTTGCATACTGGCGATTTGATTGATTTTGTTTCGATGTCAAATCTTGAGAAGGCTGGTGAATTTGCGTCAATGTGTGATCTCTTTTTTGCTGCAGGGAATCATGAGTTTTCGCTTTATGTGGGTGAGGCGAAGGAGGATGCGAATTATCGTAATCAGAGTTTAGCGAATGTACAAGCCGTTTTTAAGAATAATATCCGTATGGCGTCGAGGGTTATCGGCGGTGTCAATTTTGTCGCTTTGGATAATGGTTATTATCTTTTTGATAATGAACAAGCCGATTTTTTGAGGAGTGAGGTGGATAAGGGGCTTCCTGTCGTGCTGATGGTGCATAATCCGCTTTTTGAGCGTAAGCTTTATGATTTGCAGATGTCCAAGTCTCCTTGTGCTTATCTGACGGCTGTTCCTGCCGAGCTTATGAGCTCTTATCCGCAAGAACGATTTGAGCAGCAATCGGCTGATTCCGTTACAGCAGGGGTTGTGCGTTTTATCGAAAATGAGCCGTTGATCAAGGCTGTATTAACGGGCCATTTGCATTATGACTATGAGGGTATGGTGGCGGGGCGTGTTCCTCAGATTGTCACGGGAAAGACTACTGCCCGTATTATAGAATTTTTATAGCAAATCTATTCAAAGACTTTTATGAGTGATATAATAGTAATGTTTTTTAGGTTTGAGAAATGGATTTCTTCTCAGCCCGCGGTTGGTTGAGAATGGTGTTGTGTTTTAAAGTCTGTGAATCAGACCTGACGGAGTAAAATAATGGATAATATATTGCATGAGGTTGCGGAGCGCATACGCGAGACGCGCCTTGTTTGTGAAATCTCCGAGGAGGAGATGGCGTCATGCACTGGCGTTTCGCTTGATGTGTATCGTGAATTGGAGGCGGGACGAGCTGATTTTACTTTTACTTTTATTTATAAGTGCGCCTCCCGATTTGGTATTGATACTACAGATCTTTTGAAGGGTACAAGCCCTACTCTTGCCGATTACAGCATTACAAGAAGGGGCGGGGGATTGCCTATTGCCCGCCGTAAGGGGTTTCGTTACAACAATCTTGCTCCTCTGTTCAAGAATAAGTTTGCAGAGCCTTTTATCGTTCGCGCCAATTGCGTGAAGGATGATATGAAAGCTCCTATCAAGTTGAGTGCTCATGAGGGGCAGGAATATGACTATATTCTTTCAGGCAAGTTGAAGGTTTCGATAGATGGCCACGAGGAGGTTCTGGGTCCTGGTGATTCTATCTATTACAACAGCTCGAAGCCTCACGGTATGATTGCGTGGGAGGAGGATTGCGAGTTTCTTGCGGTTGTCATTTCAACCGGAGGCGCGGCTTATGACTATCCCGAGAATCTTTCGGATGAAGCTGTTGAAGCTGTCCGAGAGGTTAAGCTTTCTCCTTTGCCCGACAATCCTGTCGCAGCCCGTTTTATCGAGTGTACCGAGGATAACGGCAAACTTGTGAAGATTGCCTTTAAGAATGAAGATAAATACAATTTCGCATACGATACGGTGGATGCTATTGCTGAAAAATCTCCCGATAAGTGTGCGCTTATCCATCTTGACCGCGAGAAGAACGAGCGTCGTTTCTCTTATCGGGATATTTCGCTTTTGTCGAATCGTGCTGCAAACTACTTTGAATCGCTCGGAATTAAGCCTGGTGATACTGTAATGCTGGTTTTGAAGCGGCATTGGCAGTTCTGGATTGCTTCAATTGCCCTTCACAAGATTGGCGCTGTGGCAATTCCCGCAACTCACATGTTGGTTGAGCATGATTTTGATTATCGTTATCGTGCTGCCGGTGTAACTGCAATTGTGTGTACCGCTGACGGTGAGACGGCATCTCACGCTGAAGCAGCTGCAAAGCATGTTCCTCAAAAGATTGTTAAGGTTGTAGTAAATGGTCATCGCGAGGGTTGGCATTCGTTTGATGATGAATTTATGTCATTCCCGGATGCTTTCGCCCGAAAGGCTGAGGCTTGCGGTGACGCTACGATGTATATGCTTTTTACAAGCGGTACTACGGGTTATCCAAAGATTGCCGCCCACAGCTTTAAGTATGCTTTGGGGCACTATATTACTGCCCGTTATTGGCATAATGCCGACCCTAACGGAATTCATTTTACGATTTCCGATACTGGTTGGGGTAAGGCTTTATGGGGTAAGCTTTACGGACAATGGCTTTGCGAGAGTTGTGTCTTTGCCTACGACTTTGACAAATTCGATGCTGAGGATTTGTTGCCTCTCTTTAAGAAGTATGGCATAACTACATTCTGTGCGCCGCCTACGATGTTCCGTTTCTTTATCAAGGCGGGCATTGAGAATTATGACCTTTCGTCTCTCAAGCATGTGACTATTGCCGGTGAGGCTTTGAATCCTGAGGTCTTCAACAAGTTTAAGGAGTATACTGGTCTTTCTTTGATGGAGGGCTTCGGTCAGACTGAGACGACGCTGGTCATCGCCAATTTTGTCGGCGATACGCCTAAGCCCGGCTCTATGGGTAAGCCTTCTCCGATGTATGATGTCGATATCGTCACTCCTGAGGGTAAATCTTGTGATGTCGGCGAGACAGGCGAGATTGTCATCAGAACCCATGAGGCGATTCCTTGCGGTCTTTACAAGGGCTATTACAGGGATGAGGCTGCGACTAAGGCGGCATGGCATGATGGCGCATATCACACGGGTGATACTGCATGGCGCGATGAGGATGGCTACTTCTGGTATGTCGGCCGCATTGACGATGTGATTAAGTCTTCGGGTTACCGCATCGGCCCGTTTGAGATTGAATCGGTTATCATGGAGCTTCCTTATGTTCTTGAATGTGCCATTACGGCTGTTCCCGACGAGATTCGCGGTCAGGTCGTAAAGGCTTCGATTGTTCTTGTCAAGGGCAAGGAGGGAACTCCTGAGCTTGTCAAGGAAATCCAGACATATGTCAAGGAGCATACGGCTCCATACAAGTATCCGCGTATCGTGGAGTTCCTGCAAGAACTGCCCAAAACCATCAGCGGTAAGATTCGCCGCGTGGAATTGCGTTCAAAGTAGGGCATATAATGGTTGACACAAGGCAGGTGTAGTTATGGGTGGATCTTTAAAGAAAATTTTTGTTTCTGCTTTATCTGCACTTGCCTTTGTCAATATAGGCTGTGCATCAGCATTTCCAAATTCAACTTTTGAGATTGCCGAGGTTGATGTCTATTCTCCATCAGGGGCTCCCGACGGTTTGAGCGGTCTGGCTTATGTCGGCGGCAACAGGTATCTTGCGGTTGATGACCACGGCGGCAGGCTCTTTGAGCTTTTTATCGATACCAATCCTGAGACGGGCAAAATTAAGGGCTTTAAGCTCGGCTCCTGCACCGTCCTAAAGGGCGGTGTCGACCTTGAGAGTCTTGCTTATGATTCAAAAACAGGCGAGCTTTGGGTTTCTGATGAACGAAAGCAGTTTATCCGCGAATACAATTCTTCGGGTGAGCCGCTTCGCGAGGCTCCTGTAGATGATATTTTTAAGAAGACTCGTTATTTAATGGGTTTTGAGTCTTTGGCAATGAATAGTGCCGCAACGGAGCTTTGGACTGCAAACGAGGAAGCTCTGCGCGTTGATGGCGCGTTGGCATCGCGTACCAATGGTTCGCTGGTGAGATTGGTTAAATATGTCCGTCAGTCAACTAACGAGAATTGGAGTGTCGGGGCGATGTATCCTTATTTGACTGACCCTTTGGCGGGCGCGAATTTCAGAGGTGTACAGCGCAGCGGTCTAACTGACATGTGTGTCCTTGATGACGGGGCGTTGCTTGTTCTTGAAAGAGAATTTAGTCGTGTAGGGCTTGTACCGCGATTCCGCTTGCGTCTTTACCGTGTTGTTGTTGATGGCGCAACTGATGTAAAAGACCTGAAGGGTCTGATTGGAAAAGAATATGTCGTTGCGAGCAAGGAGTTGCTTTATGAAACTAAGGGCTTTGCCATGTATGAAGGTATGGCACTTGGCCCGAAGTTGTCTGACGGTTCGCGACTCATGCTTGTTGTCTCGGATGCAAATGAGGGCGGACTGATTCGCTTTCTTTCGCTTAAGATTTCTACGAAAAAGCCTTAAGTATTGTTAATGAGGGTATTTGATAATGACTGAAGTGCTATATGTTGCCTGTGTCATAGTCGGTCTTCTGCTTGGCTATGGCATTCGTTCGTTTTTTGCAAAGCGTCAATATGATTCAATTGAAAAGCAGGCTCGTGCCAAGCTGGAGTCGGCAGATGCTGAGGTTTCTCGCAAACTTCGCGAGGCTGATATTCAGGCTCGAATGGAGGTTGTTCAGGCGCGTGAGCAATTTGAGGCATCTGCCAAGGTGCGTCAGGCTGCTTTGCAGGAGAAGGATGACAGATTGTCTGCCCGGGAGGAGAATATTGAGCGTAAGCTTCATATACTGGAGGAGAAGGAGCGTTCAATAAAGGCTACCGAGGAATCCCAAGATAATACAGCAAGGGAGCTGGCGTCAAGGGAGGATATGATTGAGAAACGCGAGGCTGAGTCACTTGCCAGGATGCAAAAGGTCGCGGGCATGACCATTGAAGAGGCAAAGGTTTCTTTACGAAATAAGGTCAAGGACGCAGTCAAGGCTGAATGTGGCGCTTTTTATCGTAGGCGTTATGAGGAGGCGAAAAACGAGGCTGACAGAAAGGCCGCCGATTTGATTGCATACGCAGTCCGCCGTTATGCCGCAGGTCACGCCGGCGAGTCGATGACGAGCAGGGTGTCGCTTCCCAATACTGAAATCAAGGGGCGCATCATTGGCCGTGATGGTCGTAATGTTAGAACAATTGAGGCGGCAACAGGTGTGACGCTTCTTGTTGATGGTATGCCAGATTCCGTCGTTGTTTCGTGCTTTAATCCTATTCGTCGAGAGATAGCACGACAGGCTTTGGTTTCTTTGATTGCCGATGGCCGTATTCATCCGGCAAGTATTGAGACTGCCGTTGCAAAGGCAAAAGAGAATTTAGAGGAGACAATGTTTCAGGTCGGTAAGGAGACTGCTTATCAGCTGAAGTTGGAAGGTTTCCCCCGTGAGATTTTAATAGCAATAGGAAGACTGCAATTCAGATTGAGTTTTTCGCAGAATGTCCTTGAACATTCGATTGAGGTTGCCCGCTTGATGGGATCGATGGCGGACGAGCTTAAGCTTGACGGACAGCTTGCGCGCCGAATTGGTTTGCTGCACGATATTGGAAAGGGTTTGACTGACGAGGTCGAAGGCGGTCATGCAAAGATTGGTGCTGACTTGCTTTCAAAGTATGGAGAGGATCCAATCCTCATCAATGCAGTTGCTTCTCACCATGAAGAGGTTGAGCCTAATAGCGTTTATGCGGTTCTATGTTCTGCCGCAGACGCTATTTCGTCGGCGCGTCCGGGTGCCCGCAATGAGTCGACAGAGCTATATTACGAGCGTATTGAGCGTCTTGAAGAAATTGCAAAATCCCGTCAGGGCGTTAATACCGCCTTTGCAATTCAGGCGGGGCATGAGCTTCGTGTCGTAATCGATCCAGATGTTTTGAGTGATAACGACGCAATGATTTTAGCTCACGATATCAGCTCAGATATTGAAGCGAACCTTAAATATCCCGGCCAAATCCGCGTGGTTATTATCAGAGAAAAGCGTTGCATAGAATATGCCCGTTGATGGCTGTTGATTAGAGGAGATTGTAAGGGATGAAAATTTTGTGGGTTGGGGATATCGTAGGAAGCCCTGGAAGACGGATGTTTGCTCAAGTTGCCAAAGAGCTGAAGGGCTCTAATCAAGTAGCGGCAATCATAGCGAATGGAGAAAATGCAGCTGCCGGAAATGGCATCACAGAGCCATTAGCTCAAGAATTGATTTCTGCCGGAGCCGATGTCGTTACTCTTGGTGATCATGTCTGGGGACAAAAAGGCAGTGAACAGGTTGTTGCTTCCATGAAGCGGGTTGTGCGCCCCGCAAACCTTCCGTCGGGTTGTCCAGGCGTGGGTGTCGCAACCATTCAGACTGCCACCTTTGGACCAATTACCGTGATGGCTTTTTTAGGGCGTGTCTTTATGCAGCCGGTTGATTGTCCATTTTTAACGGCAGATGCAATTCTTGAGAAGCTGTCTGGATGTGCCGGGCCGATATTTGCCGAGATTCATGCCGAGGCGACATCTGAGAAAATCGCGTTTGGCCGTTATCTTGATGGTCGCGTTTGCGCGGTTGCCGGTACTCATACCCATGTGCCGACAAATGACTGCCAGATTTTACCAAATGGTACGGCATATATAACAGACCTGGGAATGACGGGACCGATTGATTCTGTGATTGGACGAGAGGTGCCACCGGTGATAAAGAAGTTCAAGACAGGCATGCCTCAAAAGTTTGATGTCGGAGCCGGACCTGCCATTTTACAAGGTGTAATTATTGATGTTGACCGTACGACAAAAAAGGCACTCTCTATTACACCCTACATCCGCAGAGAGAGCGAGCCAGGTCGTCTTGCTTGACATTTTTGCCGTTTTCAACGATTATATATATCGTTTAACTTGTCTACCAACATTTTGTGAGTTTGATTTGAGATGAAGCCTTTTTTTACATTTTTAATTTTGCCTCTCTTTTTTATTTTGGGCGGCTGCAGCGATTCTAATGGTGGCTTAAAGGCCGCTGACGGAGATAAATCAAAAGAAATGCAGGCGGCGATAGCAGCCGAGCGTATTGGTGATTTTGATGAGGCGATCCGTCTTTACAATGAGACGATTGATAATTATAAGGACGCCTCATTGGCTAACCTTCAGTTAGCTCTTTTGTTGCATGAATACAAAAAAGATTATCTTGGCGCAATTTTCTATTATCGCCGTTATATTGAGACGGCAAAGGAACGCAAGGTCAGGGACTTTTCTATTGTTTCAAATCGCATTGAAAAGGTAGAGCAGCTTCTTTCCGCCAAATATGTAAGTGATATAGCCTCCAGTTACCCGTCAGAGGCGGTCGCTCTCAGAAAAGAGTATAATACCCTTGATAAGAAAGTGACAAAGCTTGAAAATGAAAAGAAGGGGCTGCTGGCTTCTAATGAAACATTGCGTGCAGAAATTGTTCGCTTGAATAATAAAATTGACCAGCAGCTTCTTTGGATCAAGCGTATTCAAGCCTCTCCCGATGGTGGAATTTCGTCGAATGGCCGTGTCGGTTCTGTTACTGTTACAGATGCTGATGGTAATAGCAAGGTTCTGCAGACATACGAGGTGCAGGCAGGAGACAGCCTCTCAAAGATTGCTGAATATGCATATGGAGACCGCACATTGTGGCCTCGTATTCGCGATGCAAATCCCGACAAGATTAAGGATGAACGCGTTAAGGTCGGCGATATCCTTATTATTCCTTGAGTTTTGTCATGTCGGAGTTTCAAAATAGACCGGAGAATATCCGCAAACCGCGCCGCCGCCTTTGGCATTTTGATGGGCGAAAGACCAATTGGAAGTTGAATGTCAGACATGGGGATTCTGCTTTTAGGCGCGATTCCGACCTTGATAACGGTAAGTTGATGCATTATCTTCGCATGGGGTCTACGCATGCAGATATTGAAGCGGAAGACAACAAAATTGATCCCGTAGACCGCAAAGCGACAGTAATAAAATGGCTTTGTTTTCTCGCCGCATTTTGGATTATCTTTAAATTTGTAAGGTTATAGTTTCAAATGAAAAGTTTCACTAAATTTCTAATTGCCGGAGCATTCGGTTTAACTATAGTCCTATATGCGGTAAATATATTTTTAGGACCCCTAAATCTTGATGAGGGGTGGTATCTTTATGCTGCAAAATCATACGCATTAGGCGAGAGACCATATCAGGATTTTTTCTTTACTCAAGCACCATTATTGCCGGCGATTTATGGTTTTTTATCACCGCTTTGGTCTTCAAATGGTGTTTTAGGCGGCAGAGTTTTAAGTGCAATCTTCGGTTTGCTTTCAGCGATTTTAGCTTCACTTATTGCTATCTCTGCTGTTCCAAAAGATCGTAAATTTGCAACAGCCTTAACAGTATTCTTGCTTTTAGGTGGTAATGTTTATCATAGTTATTTCACGGCTATTCCCAAAACATACGCACTCGCGGCGTTTTTTACAACCGGCGGTTTTTTTGCCCTGTCGTTTGCTTTAAGAGAACAGGGTGAAAAAAACGGCGGCAAATCCAGTAAAATCAAAGCCTTACTGATTGCCTCGGGCGGTTTTCTGTTGGCCCTTGCCGCCGCAACCCGTCTTTCATTGGGGGCGATGCTTCTAGCGACTGGTATATATTTGCTTTGCTCCTTTAAGAGAACCGGGATAGCCTGGTTATGGTTTGGCGTCGGGGGGCTTTTAGGCTTGGCTGTGACCATATTACCGCATATTATCGGGTGTTATGACGCCTTTGCCTTTGCAAATTTCTTCCATGGTGGGCGTGAAGCGGGGGGCTTGGTCTTTACCTTAGGTTCCATATCACGGCTTGCGAGAAATTATTTCCCCGTAGTGCTTATTGCGATAGCCTTTCTTGTGCTTCTTGTCGCAGGTGACAACCGTGGAAAGGTGAAACCGTTTTTACCGCTAATGTGGCTTTCTGCTTTTGCCTTAACCTTTATCGTTCATGTACTGTCACCTTTTCCGTATGACGACTATCAGGTGCCTTTGATGCCACTTGCGACAACGGCTTTTGTTGCCTTTTTTTGGCAATGTTGCTCCTTAAACTTCAAACAAGAGTCAGCATTGCTCCTTTCTATTACGCTTATCGTCGCGATTGCCGCATTCACTTCACCCTTGAATGAATCATGGGTTGTTGTTAGAAAAGACCGTTTTTGGGTTGAGACGAAGCAACAGCCAGACATTCAGTTGCTTCGCAATACTGCAAAGAAAATATCGCAATCAGTTCCCGCCGACGCAGAAGTATTGACTCAAGATACATATTTAGCAGTTGATGCTGATCGTCGTGTGCCAAAAGGCTTTGAGATGGGACCATTTGGCTATTTCCCAAATCTTTCCGATGAGGAAGCTAGAAAATATCATGTTTTGAACAAAAAACTCCTCGTTGATGCAATAGAATCAACATCAGCACCAATTGCCGCCGCCAGTGGATATGCCTTTTCAATGGGAGCCCCTGAAATGACAAAGTGCGACGACTTCAGAAGAGAGATACTTTTAAAATTGAATGCTCTTTATCCAAAAAAAGAGACCGTTCCGAATTTTGGGCAAGAGCATACCACGCTGGAGATTTTCAGCAGATAATGCATAGTTGTCGCCAAGTCCAAATTATAGCGGGCGGTATCGGCAACAACTGAGATGTGCCGTAATAGAGTTTTACGGCAGACCTGTCTACAAAAACGAAGACTTCAAATGTAAGTGTGATTTATCGTACTTTTAAGACGGTAGCCTTCGGCGTCAACGGAGATGACAAATAAACCATCCACGCCTTTCGGCTGCCGTTACGGTATACACCAATGCAATTTTCAGGATGAGCAACACTCAATTCAGCTGATGTCATTGAATCGGCGACATTCTTCCAACCGAATTTTCTGTCTCGAGGAACATAAATGGTACATTTCTTTGTACCGGCTGATGTGCTTATTCCAGACAAAAAACGGTCAACGGCAGTTGTTGATGCGGCACCAAAGAATCTCAATTTGGTTAAACCTGCCCAACTGGCACTACCACCCATTGTAACAAGATTTGTTGAGCCAATCAGGCACTCAGTGACGGCAGTAGCTTTATTAAAGACCTTTGAGCCAATATTATTCAATGAATTACAGTGAAACTCAACCTTTTTCAGAGTACTGCACCCATAAAATATGCCCACCCATGCGCCTGTTTCACCGGTAGCAAGGCTTTCCACATTTCCACCCTTTGCGATAAAATGTGATAAATATTGAGTCTGTAAAAATGCGCTAGTGCCAAGATAATCGAGGTTGTCCAAAACCACTCCGCCGCGGAAAGAATTCATTCTACCGTATGACCCAGAGCCATCGGCGGCAAAAGCGGAATTACCGATGTGACGAACAGTAGGAAGGATAATTTCAGATAAATCAGTAGTAACCGAACGAGTGAAAAAGAATGCCTTATTACCTATCTTTGTAAGATTTGGAGAATCCAACATGATATTTGTGACCGATGATGCGTATGTAAAAGCATAGTCGGGCACGACCGAAAAAGTTCCTGAAATTCGAACATCTTTAACAGCACATCCTGTAGAATCCGAATCATTTTTTGCCAGCAGTACACCGTTACCGAGATCTGAAACATTGTTTATAAAAATATTGGTGACAGAACGATTGCGTGTAAAACTGAAAGCAAATTTTGTAAGTGTCACATTGGTAATCGGATACTCAATACCGTTTTGTAAAATAACAATATCGCGCAAATCCAAAGTGCCGTTTCCACCGCTGCTTCTAATTGCGGAAGATGTTCTGGTGGTGGCGACAAGACCGATTGTACCATTCTTCATTGATGTATTGGAATTGTCAGATAAATAAACAGACCAACCATTCTCGTCTGTCATCCAATTCTGTTCTCCAGAATATGCGTTGGCTTGTCGCCCAAGCGTCCATGTCTTTGCCAGTGCACATGATGCAACAAATAAACTCAAAATGAAACAATAGATGATGCGTTTCATAAAAACAAGTCTCCTTTCAGATTTTTTGTCATCCAGCGTTGTAAATAAGACTCATCCTTTAAAGGTATGGGCACTGCTCAAATCAGATTGCAAATCCGCTTTTTCTGAAAAGACCTTTGCAACTTGATATTAAATATTTTAGGCATACGAAATAATTTGTCAAGTTCCCTACAGAAAAATATTATTCGCGTTAAATATTTTTTGTCGTCTTGTGTTACGGTACATGGTATAGAAAAGCCGCGCCGCGCATGGAGGATAAGACCATGCGCATTGTGCATGAGGGCGCGTGTACTCACGCGCCGATGCAAGCGGTGGTAGATGAGAGATAAGGGTGGTGAGGTGCAATGCATAGGGGAGAAATCGAAAAGGACTGTCCCCTAAAAAGTAATAAAAAGTTTTACCGCAAAGAACGCATAGAACGCAGAGATTTTTAAAAGGGGTAGTTAAAAGTCCTCACGCAGAGCCGCAGAGGCGCAAAGACGCAGAGAGACTGTATCTTGGTTCTTAGAGGTTATAAGGTGGCAAGTTTGACAGTAAAGACAGTTTGCGAGTTTTACAGTTTTAATTGGTAAGGCCTGTCCCCTTAAAAGTTTTACCGCAGAGAAAACAGAGATTTTGTGAAAAATTTGTTCCGCACCGTAATCTCATTTTGGGTATGTGAAAAATCTAGAATGTTTATTATTAGGATATTGTTAAGGGAAACTGAATAGGCCTGTCCCCTTAAAAAGTTTTCCCGCAAAAAACGCAGAGATTTTGTGGCAGTTTGGCAGTTTGAAAAATGATATTCTTCATTCATATAATATCTCAAAATGCAATAATACAGATTTGTAAAAATAATGGGTGTGCGGTAACCTGAAAAGCAACTTGACTTAGTTTTTAAGGCTCTTCCTTAAAAAGTGTGGGTAAGCATCAAAATTGGTGCTTACTATGAGCTTAAAAGAGTTGACAAAAAAAGCGTCATATAAGAAAATCCTGTATTGCAAAAAAAGGAGCTTAATATGACGCTCAATGATTTTATCAA
>JAZUMF010000131.1:0-1632 GCA_045603485.1 Kiritimatiellia bacterium
CACGGGCTGACGAGACCGAGCAGGAGCTGCCCCGACTCGGAGCGACGCCTGACGCGAGAGGTCCATTACAGTTGGCAAAATCGACTTCACCCTTGTATTATCGGGGTGAAGTCAATTTCAGTCACTCAAAAATCGTGAAACTTCAGAAGAAAACCACCGAATTTAGGGAGAATAAGCGCTCCGAGAATCACAAAAACAAACCCCATTGCGATTTTTGAAGGGAATACATTGCGCTTTGACCAACGAGACATCCGCTCGGAATCTGCACCCTTAGCGGCAAGGATAAATATCACTATCAATGGTGCTATAAAGGCGAGATTATAAACGGCAAGAAACATAAAAGAGCGCCACGCTTCAACTTCCCGTGATATTAGCGCGAGAACCGGGATATATATCTGACCTGTACAGAGTGAATCAAGAAGCGTAACAAGAAAACCGCACCCGAAGCCCGTTACAACGACAGCAGGTCCGTTCCAGCTCGTTTCGGCCACAACGCGGATAAGGCGCTTTACCTTATCAGGAAGCTGAAGCGCAATAGCGGACGGAACTTTTTCCTTACGGTAGCGATAAGCATCCCTAACACTTAAAAAGCCAAGTATAAAAAGCGTAATTGAGAGCATCGTCATTACAATATCATAAAAAAGTCTCAAGCCTTCAAGCGCACGCAAAACACGCATAAGCCCAAGCCCCATCGCCATATAGGTGAGAAAAGAAGCTGTGCAGAACGACCAACCGCCAAGCAAACGGGCGCGGCGTTTGCGCCCTCCAACCGCGAGAATACCGGCAAGAACAATAATAATAGAAAAAGCACAGGGATTAAAACCATCAGCAAGCCCTGCAAGAAGCACAGTTAAAAATGTCCATTGCGAAGAGATATTTGTTGAAGGCATCTCAACCGCCGCGCCGGTCACTGGAATTACGACAACCGGACATTCTGGATCATCGCAAAGAATCCTAACATGCTTAGAAAACTCTCCCGGTATTGTAGGTTTAAGAGAAACCTTTAGTGTCGCACCTGACATAGGCTCAATGCGCATTGCCGAAAGCGTGGCATCTGCGCCGCAACATCCCTTTATTTGAGAGATGAGAACAGGAGAGGACGAGACATTACGAAGTTCTATAGCTTTTTCCGCCGCCTCGCCTGCTGAAATCTCGCCGAACGCAACGCCTTCCGGCGGCACAATAAGCCGCGGCGCGGCGAATCCTGAAAAGGTAGCAAGCACCAAATTTAAAGCAATGCACAAAATCATCTTTTTAATTGTCAGCATAGCATTATTAATCCTATTTACTTGCGCGTTCCTTAATTCGCTTTATCGCCGCTTTGACAGCAACACTGCGGCGGGTATCAGAGGAGAACTTCGAAAGAAGCTCAAGATCGCTTTCATTACCAAGAAGCCCAAGAGAACCGATAGAGACGATGTCCAAAACAGCATCTCGACGACTTGAAGAAAGCGTTTCACGCAAGATGGGTAAAATCTCTTTGTATCCGCACTCACCTGCAAGCTGGATCGCCGATACACGGGCTACGGGATGAGAACCTTGCTTGCAGAGCGCAACGGTAAGCCGCTTAAGCTCATTTTTCTGCGATAATGACGCTCGCTTATCTTCCGCAAGCGAATAGAGCGCCGTTCC
>JAZUMF010000132.1:0-19583 GCA_045603485.1 Kiritimatiellia bacterium
CAGCATTTCTTCAGTAATTTCGGTTGGTATTGGGACATGGGCAAGGATATGGAAATGGTTGTCCATTACGCAATAGTTAAGTAGCTCTATGCCGCTGAAGATGGCTATACGGCGAAGCATGTCGACAAAGACCGACTTGCCCTCTGGGCTCAATAGAAACTGCTGTAGGGCACAGCGGCTTACAATGTGGTAATAACCTTCTCCGTCATTTTTTATTCGTGGCTTACGCATAAGTGACTCCTTATTTTTGGGTTGTGTAACAATAAGTATATTGGATATAGAGGATAATGTCAAGTTTAACAGTCTGACACCGCGGAGCGGCGGTAAAACTTGCGAGCTTTTGATAATAAGGTTATAATAGAAGGTCATTTTTAATAGTAGGTGTAGCAATGTATAAACCAGTCTCAAACAAAACTGACTTTCCTAGCATGGAAGCAGAAATCCTTGCCTTCTGGAAAGAGCACAAAACTTTTCAAAAGAGCCTTGATAAGACTCGTGACAAGACGCCATTCGTTTTTTACGATGGGCCGCCCTTTGCCACTGGTCTACCTCACTATGGCCACCTTCTTGCCGGTACCATCAAGGACATTATTCCCCGCTATCAAACAATGCGCGGCCATTATGTAGAGCGTCGCTTCGGATGGGATACTCATGGTCTTCCTATTGAAGCTCTTGCCCAAGATGCGCTGGGCATCTCTGGTGCGGGCGCAATCAAGGAGTTTGGTGTTGACAAGTTCAACGAGCAATGCCGTTCGATGGTTTTGCGTTATGTCTCAGAATGGCAGCGTACTGTCACTAGGATGGGTCGCTGGGTTGACTTTGAGAATGACTACAAGACGATGAACTTCTCGTTTATGGAGACTGTCTGGTGGATTTTCAAGCAGCTTTGGGATCAGGGGCGTATTTACAAGTCTCACCGCATTATGCCCTATTCTTGGAAGCTTAACACTCCGCTCTCCAACTTTGAGGCCGGCTCAAACTACAAGGATGTCCAGGATCCAACAGTCACCGTTCGCGTCAAGGCTCTCTCTGCCGGCGCCGCGTACACAGGTTCAATCAACCCGGCAAATGAGACTGTTTATTTGTTGATTTGGACAACAACGCCTTGGACTCTTCCTGAAAACCTCGCTATCTGCGCTGGCGCTGGCATTGACTATGTCATTGTCCGTGACCTGACAGACGATGCCCGTCCTTGCTATGTTATGGCCGAGGCTCGCCTCCCCTACATCTTCAAGAAGGCGGAGCAATACGAGATTGTCTGCAAGATGAAGGGTTCTGAGCTCAAGGGTTGGACTTATGAGCCAATCTTCCCATACTTCGCGGACGAGCGCAAGAACGGAGCTTTCCAGGTTCTCAATGACGACTATGTCACGACTAATGACGGTGTCGGTCTTGTCCATATCGCACCTGCCTATGGTGAGGACGACTTCCGCGTCTGCAAGGAGAATGGCATTACGGCATTTGTCGATCCTCTCGATGTTTCCTGCAACTTTACAGAGGTGATACCTGAATATCAGGGTCGCTTCGTCAAGGACTGCGACAAGGACATCATTAAGCGTCTCAAGTCGGAGGGTAAGCTGGTTCATCAAGCGACAATCGTCCACTCATACCCATTCTGCGACCGTACCGATACTCCGCTGATTTATCGTGCAATTGACGCATGGTATGTAAAGGTTGAGGATTTACACGAGAAGCTTGTTGCCAACAACGAGCCTGTAAGGTGGACTCCTGACTATGTTGGTGAAAAGCGTTTTGCAAACTGGCTTCGCGATGCTCGCGATTGGAATATTTCGCGCAACCGCTTCTGGGGTTCATGCCTGCCGGTTTGGATAAATGACGATGATCCGACCGACATGATTTGCGTTGGCTCCGCTGCAGAGCTTGAAGCGATTTCTGGTGAGAAGGTCACCGATTTGCACAAGCACTTCATGGATAAGATTGTCATTCGCAAGGACGGCAAGACTTATCACCGTACTCCAGAGGTTCTCGACTGCTGGTTTGAATCAGGTGCAATGCCGTACGCCCAGCAGCACTATCCATTTGAGCGCAAGGGTGAGGAGAGTGCCTTCTTCCCTGCTGACTTTATCGCTGAAGGTCTTGACCAGACGCGCGGTTGGTTCTACACGCTTATGGTTCTCAGCACCTGCCTCTTCGGCAAGTCGCCATACCGTAATGTTGTCGTCAACGGTCTCGTTCTTGCTGAGGATGGCAAGAAGATGTCAAAGCACCTTAAGAACTATCCTGATCCAAATGTAATTCTTGACAAGTTCGGTGCAGACGCTTTGCGTCTCTACATGATTAACTCACCGGTAGTTCGCGCTGAGCAGCTTCGCTTCTCGGAGCAGGGTGTTTGCCAGATTTCGCGTGACATCTTGATTCCTCTTTGGAACGCATATTCATTCTTCGTGACATATGCCAATGTTGACGGCTTTGCTGAGGACTCCCTCACTAAGCCAAACAGTTCAAACGAGCTTGACCGCTGGATTGTAAGCTCACTTGAAACGCTTGTTGCCGATGTTACAGACGCAATGGACAACTACGACCTTCAGAAGTCGGTCCGTCCATTTATCGACTTCATCGATGCCTTGACTAACTGGTACATTAGGCGTTCCCGTCGTCGCTTCTGGAAGACGCAAAATGACGGCGACAAGCTTGATGCATATCGCACACTGCGCTATGTCCTTGTTCAGCTCTCAAAGGTTGCGGCTCCATTCACTCCATTTATCAGTGAAGAGATTTACCGTAATCTTCGTGCATCTGACATGCCTGAATCAGTCCACTTGTGCGACTTCCCGACGGCAGACGCAAGTGCACGCGATGCGGACCTTGAGCGCAGAATGGCGCGAATCCAGTCAGTTGTCGCACTCGGCCGTCAGCTTCGCATTGAACACGATCTCAAGGTCAGGCAGCCGCTTGCCCGCCTCCATGTTGTCTCATCAGATGCTCAGGTACTCGCAGACCTCAAGGTTGGCGCACATCTCGTTGCAGATGAGCTCAACATTAAAGAGGTTGCCTTCGGCAGTGACGAATCTGCTCTTGCGCATATCCAGCTCAAGGCAGACTTCCGTAAGCTAGGCCCTCGTTTTGGCGCACAGATGAAGTCGGCAGCCGCGGCAATCGCAGGTCTTGCGGAAGCTGAAGCCGCAATCCTCGCATCAGGCGGCAAGGTTTCACTTACTCTTGCGAACGGCGAAACTGCAGAGCTTACCTCTGACGAGGTTTCTGTAATTCGCACGCCTAAGGAAGGTCTCGTCGTTAGTGCAGAAAACGAAATCGTCGTCGCACTCGAAACCGAGCTTACCCCTGAGCTTATCCGCGAAGGTGTTGCGCGCGAATTCGTAAAGAATGTCCAAAATCTCCGCAAGGATGCCGATTTTGTTGTAGACCAGCAGATTCGCATTACCTACAATGGCGATGATGAAGTTCAATCAGCTGTTGAGGCCTTTGCCGAGTGGATTAAGGGAGAAACACTTGCGTTAGAGATTGAAAAGGCTGATGTCGCGGCTGAAGTCGTTGACCTAAATGGCCACCAATGCTCTATTGCGGTACAAAAAGCATAATACGCAAAATACTGTAAATGCGTTGCAAGATTAAGAATTTCAAAATTCAACTTGCATAACACTCGCCCTTTATGGTATAGTATTTTCGTTGATTTTTATCATTTATAGGAGTTCAGAATCATGTCCAAGGTTTGTGAAATTTGCGGCAAGAAGCCCATGACAGGCAACAGCATCATCCGCCACGGTTTGAAGAAGGCTAAAGGCGGTATCGGTCTTCACACCACCGGCATTACGCGTCGTCGCTTTATGCCCAATCTTCAGAGCGTTCGCGTAAAAGAGGGCGGCACAACCGTCCGTCGCACAGTCTGCGCCGAGTGCATCCGCGCAGGACTTGTCGTAAAGCCCTAATTTTGCTAGTTCACCTAGCATCTGACTATGGCGCGTGCCGTAGTCCCGTCCACAACTAAAAACAAGGAGGGTAGAAATGACTGATGTAAATGGTGATTCGCTTAACAGCGAGCTTACGATGGACTCGATAGATGAGAACATTCGTGAAACAGACATCGTCTTTGACTGCCCTCATTGCGGTCACGGTCTCGTCATTGACAATCGTGGTGCAGGGCTTGTAATTACTTGCGCTGAATGTGGTAAGCCAGTCCAGGTACCGATCCCTGAGGGGATGGACATCTCGGATCTTGACCAGGGTCCCGAAGGATTGCAGCTTCAAATCCGCACCTTGCGTAACGCCCTTTTAAAGGCGGAAAATCGCGAGCGCGAGCTTCAAAAGCTCGTCAGTGGAATCTCTGAGCGGAAGGCTACATTAGAGCGTGCCCGTATGAACCAGCTTCGTCGCATCACTGAAATGCACGCTGCCGTTGAGCGTGTTCAGAAGCAGCTTTCTGAAGCGAGCAATGTCTTGACTCGTCTTACCGAATTGCTTCGCGAAGAGCTCAAACAACCTTAAACCGCGTAAAAAGACACAAAAAAAAAACGCAACCGTAATGGTTGCGTTTTTTTGTTTTTGTTTTAATTAGCCCAATCGGCATTATATTGGGCTTGCTTTGCGGTATTGCCTTCCGGGTCGATTACGCCAACAAATTTAACCGCCGTTCCGCCATTCCCTTTGCCATTATTCATCTGGAAAACCAAAAGGTAATTGCGGTAATACTGCTTGGGAAGTGTCATGCAGCGAGGCTGATTCTCAAAGAACTTTGTCGTCACTGCGCAATCACGCCCCATACCGACAACGATTAGACGCTGACAAATCCCTTTGTCAAAATAGGTTTCAGGGTTGCCGCTATTCAATCCCTCAACATTAGCGGTGCTGCCGTAATCAAGTCCAAGCGCGTGATAGATTGCCGACTGTGTTGCTGGATTGATAACCGCGACAGCCATTGCATTAGTCAATATTACGGGATAGCACGCGCTTAAATCAGGCCTGCTGCCAGGGCCGCCGCCGGTTGAATGCAAACCATACTCATTTGCCCACTTCGACTCAGCCCATTTCAAATTTTTAGACTGGGCATTCGAATAGTTATGATATGAAAGTATACTTACACCTGCAGCCTTCAAAGATGCAACTTCGCCTGCTTTAAGATAATAGATTCCCAAATTTGAAGCAAAGTTCTGAAGCCCTACATTCTTTTCGTGAGCTTCGGCAAGGTTTGCTATTGCACCCGTTGTTGCACCATTTTTATTTTCGACAACTTCAGTCTTCTTTATTCCGCAATATATGCCAGGGACAACACCGCCCGCTCCATCATACCAACCCGAAGCAGGAGCCCACATATAGGAGCCCTCTGCGCCGGTAGGAGCCCCCATTGCACTTGCATCGATAAGGGCTTCTGCATAAGCGAACATACCCTCGTATGTATTGCCGTCTATGCGGGCTATTTCAGTATTGATTGTGCGAGTGATATTCTTGATATTCGCGACATTGGTCTTACGGGAAGCGTCCTTACGGATATCCGAAAACTTGCCAATAGCAATAACGGCAAGAATCGCCAAAACCGCAACGACCAAAACCAACTCAATGAGCGTAAAACCGCTCTTTTCAGAAACCGTCATCATAATACTCCTATCTTAAAAAAAAGATGACAACGAATCATATCATCATATAACATTAAACGAATATATGAGATAAAAAGTTCACTTTTTTGGTATCATAATAGGAAATAATTTCAGGTGATTAAAATGGTCCAATCTATCACGCACATCTTTTCCACGCTAACTCCCATCTATGCAATTCTCATTTTAGGAGCCCTTTTAAGGCATATCGGATTTATCTCTGCCGAACTTGCCAAGGGGCTTAACAAGCTCATCTTCAATATTGCTCTTCCCTGCCTGATCACCGCATCGATAGCGTCGGCACCGATAGCCCCAGGCTGGGAACGCTCGACTCTTGCGCTCATGAGCGCGACGATAAGCATATTCGCAATCTCTTGGTTGATAGCTCCGATAATCGGCATCTCAAAGTTTTCAAGACCCGCCTTCGTTCAAGCGGTCTTTCGCTCAAACAACGCCTACATCGGCCTCCCTGTAATGCAGTTTGCCTTCACAGGAAGAGCCGACCTGACTGAAATGCTCTCCTTGGCAATGCTCACACTAGCGCCATGCTTGATTCTTTACAATGTCCTCGCTGTAGCGATTCTTACCAAAACAGACAAAAACGGCTCTTTGGCAAAACAGGCTTTCAGTCTTCTTAAAGGCATTGCAAAAAATCCCCTGATTATAGGGTGCATTTTAGGATTGGCGGGGCTCTTTCTGAGAGTAAAATACAATCTGACCGCTCCCGATGCCCTCTCAAAGACGATAACCACATTAGGAGCGATGGCAACACCCGGCTCAATTCTCGCACTCGGAGCGGCCCTAACTCCTGCAATACTGCGAGCAAACATATCGGGAGCCCATTGGACAGTCCTATTGAAGCTCGTCGTCACACCGCTCTTAGGGCTGGCATTTGCCATGCTGCTGAACCTACCGCCTATCCACCGTTTTGTCGTACTTTGCTATTTGGCTTGCCCAAGCGCCGTGGCGTCATTTATTATGGCGCAGGCCATGGGAGGAGACGCGGACATCGCAGGCTCGTCGGTTGCCTTAACGACGATATATTCCTTTATTTCGTTGGCGGCAGTCCTACTTTGGGCAATGCCCAGCTAAGACTTACGGCAAGCCATAGTCGCCAGCTCAACAATTCTCTTTGCGACATCAAGCTTTGACATCAAAGGAATTGTCTCCAAAAAACCGTTGCGTCCGTAAACGGTCACAATGTTGGTATCGACGCCAAAGCCGGCATCGGCACGCGACACATCGTTAGCGCAGATAAAGTCAAGATTCTTGGCCTCAAGCTTACGGCGAGCCTCATGCTCCGGATCGCCCGTCTCTGCCGCAAAGCCAATAAAGAGACGACCTCCCTTTTGTGGAGCCAAGGTAGCCAATATATCAGGATTAGGCTCGAGTTCAATAACAGGAGCCATCGACCGCTTTTTAAGTTTTACCGCGGCCGTCTCCTTTGGTCGCCAATCGGCAACCGCCGCCGCCATAACCAACACATCGGCTTCGGCAAGCTCCGCTTCAAGGCTGGAGAGCATATCACGCGCAGAGACGACATCAACGCGCCTAACCCCCTCTGGCGTCGGAAGCGACACAGGGCCCGCGACAAGGACGACTTCATGCCCTGCCATTGCCGCCGCAGCAGCAATGGCAAAGCCCATCTTCCCGGTTGAACGGTTACTCAAAAACCGCACCGGGTCGATATGCTCACGGGTAGGACCAGCTGAAACTAGAAAACGCATTATGCCTCGATGATAGCCTTGCGAAGGACGGGCAACACGCGCTCGTACATACGGTAGAAGCCCAAATCATTTGGATGGCAGCCGTCGACGGTGCAAGCCTCGCGATCAACCGCGCCAAAGAGAGTTTCGCCGTCAATAAAGTAAACATGGCGATCGCCGGCAGCAATTGCCTTGTCGTATGTAGCGCGAATAACATCGCGACGACGGCATCCATCGGCATAGTTACGGTCGGGCCAGATATCGCATTTCGACATAATGATGATAGGCAATTCGGGATGAGCCTCGCGAATTAACTTAAAGAATGGCTCGTGCGTCCTCTCAAGATGCTCCACACTGGGAGCATTGTGGTCATAATCCATCACGAATACGCCAAGGTCAAGCGAAGCAATTGCCTTGGCAACGGCAATCTCTCCGCGGCCGCAGCCCGAAAAGCCGAGATTGATCTGCTCTGCGTCGACAGCGCGGCAAAGCATTGAGCAATAGTTATTACCAGGGCGAGAGGCGCATCCGCCTTGAGTAATCGACGACCCGTAAAAGAGAATCGGCTTAATTGGGTGAGGCGCAGGGGCCTCAATCTTTGCATCTGGAAGAAGACCGATTTCAACCTGCGCGACACCACCGTAAAGCGGGAAATTGATGCACCAGTCGCGCATTTCACGCGTCCAGCCCTTATCAAAAACGACACGCTCCAGATTGACCTCGCGGGGAGTTGGCTGCGCGGTTCCCACATGATGACAATTGCCAAATGGACCGACATAAATATCAAAGCCGGCCGACCCCGCGCGCGGCATATGATTCATGTCCTGTGAATGTGCAAGCGTGGCGCGAACGGCGATAAAGTTAGAATCGGTACGGAAACGAACGCAGCCGCCAGAAGTAAAATGATGGCTATTACCCAATGCGCCCTCGTTTACATCTTCTGGAGCCTTCATATCAGCAGGAAGACGGAAAAACTCCTCCTTGGCGGGATCGCCCCAAGGGAATCCCTCAAGTGAAAAGGGCGCCGACAGGACATTGTAGTAGTTTACATCCTTATCGCCAACCTTGGCCGGCATAAAATTCTTGTCGATTTCTTCAATACTCTTCATTCTAAAGACCTCTTTACTGATTGTTGTTTTTACAGTCACCATCAGGCAACCGCAAAATCATGGCTACCTCGGGACAAGTAAATGGATTGACATGCTTTGTGCAGTTGATGCACCCCGAATAAATCTTGTGAAGGATTTCTGTTTTGGGAATCTCCACAAAGCCCACCTTTGCAAAGAACGGCGGAGTAAAAGTCAAAACAATAAGCATACTGGGACGGAACTCCTTAATACGCTCGATAAGCCCCTTTACAAGCTTTATACCGATGCCCTTACCGCGCAAATCACTACGCACCACAACCGAAGTAAGCTCAACCATGGAACGGGAAAAATCACCGGGCTCAGGCCAAATCGTAAATGATGCGCACGAAGCAATCTTACCGTCAAGATATGCCACCGAAAAACGGTCAATATTGCGGACAATATCACCAATTGGGCGAACAATCAACTCGTTGGCATTACCCTTAATCAAATTGTAGATATCAAAGGCGTCACTCAACTGAGCAGGTCGGATTACTGCTCTCTCAATTAGTTCTCGATTATAATCGCTCATAACAATACCCGTTATAATTTAGGTGCGGCACCCTCGATTGCCTCAATAATGGCAGAAAGATCAGCAAGTCTGCCACGCCCCTGAACTCCACAAGCAAGCTCACCAACCTCTGGAGAAACGATAATCGCACCGCGCTTACGAAGAGTTTCAAGATTAGCCTGCGTTGCAGGATGCTCCAGCATGGCGTCATTCATGGCAGGAGCGACAATAAGCGGCGAACGGCATGCGATAGCCGTTGCAGAAAGCTCATCATCAGCGATACCGCATGCGAGCTTCGCCAAAACATTTGCGGTGCATGGAGCGATCACAAGGGCGTCAGCACGCTTTGCAAGAGCGATGTGATTGGGCTCCCACTCCCCCAAAGACGAAAAGGAATCAATAGCGACCTGACGACGCGAAAGCGTCTGAAAAGTCAAAGGAGTGACAAACTTCGTGGCCGCGTCAGTCATAACGACACTGACACCCCAGCCACGCTTCATCATAAGACGGACAAGCTCTGCGGCCTTATATGCAGAGATAGACCCTGTCACTCCCAAAACAACTTCAAACATAACGCGCCCTCCGATTAATGATGGCAATGGCAGGAACCATTGCCGTGGCTGTGCCCTTTACCGCCACAGCAACATGAACCGTGCTCATGCCCGTGATTGTGACCGTGCCCTCCGCATGAGCCATGCTCGTGATGGTGATGGCCATGACCGCCGCAGGAGCCGTGACCATGACCGCCGCAACGGCACTTGTGCTCCTCCTCGGTATTACCGGGACCAATCACCGCATTATTGAATTCAAGGATAGAAACAAGCTCGCGGTAGGCAATTTCCAAATCGTCATTGACGACATTAAACCTAAACTCCTTTTGCCTGTTCATCTCGCCGATGGCATTACGGAGACGCTTCTCTATCACCTCGGGCGCATCCTCTCCGCGCCCCTCCAAACGGCGACGGAGCTCCTCCATGGAAGGCGGGCTGATAAAGATATCGACAAGCGCATCCTTCAAAGGATCGTCCTCATCCAGATCGCAAAGGAAATTACGGACCTGATCGGCACCCTCAACATCGATATCCAAAAGGACGGACAACCCCTGATCTAAGGCCGCACGGATAGGAGATGCCAAAGTGCCGTAATAATTGCCGTGCACCTCCGCATACTCCAAAAAGTCTCCCCTTCCAACAAACTGCTCAAAGACCTCGCGGGTCAAGAAGTGGTAATCAACACCATCCTCCTCCTCGCCGCGCGGCTCGCGGGTAGTGCACGAAACAGAATATACGAGTTCAGGATAATCCTGAAGCAAACGGTCGCAAAGCGTAGACTTTCCAGCACCTGACGGAGCTGAGATGATAACAAGTTTTGGGGTCATAATTAAAATCCTCACCCTCTAGTATATCACAAAAGAAGCCACATTTCATTTCTGCGGCAGTTTTTGATGCGGCGCATAGAGAGACGGGCCATCTTTGCATTGCACAAGACATCAAACCATAAAACTCAACTGATAAATACGGAAAATTCCTCAATTCCGGCAAGGGAGCCCTGAGCGACGGCGCCAAATAAGGCCGCGCCGACAGATGCCTCCTCTTTACCATTGCTTAACGATACCGGCATTGCAAAGACCTCACCTATGATATTCTTCATAACGCCGATGCGCCTTACAGCTCCCCCTGAAGCGACAACTTCAACCTTTTTGCCGCACATATCCCAAGGAAACAAATCCTTCAGCTCCTGACACATTCCATATAAAAAGCCAAGGATCAAACCGGTCGGCGTGAAGTTTGCGGGTGATATATTTGCTATAACTCCCCTTTTATCGGGATGTAAGCGGGTCCCGGAAAATGCCGTGTCGACCTTTAAGGCCTCCGTCCGAGCATTGAAGCCCTCACTCGCCAATCGGTTCATCAGCTCATACTGCGATTGAGAAACTCCCGTCAGAGCCTTGCCATAATCCGAGAAGAAACCCTCAAGAAGCGCATATGACGCGCCGCCGCAAAGGGCAGAAGCGCAAAGCAGGTACCGCCCCTTTGTCAAAGGCCGAAGCTCGCTGCCGTTTTGCGGCTCGCAAAAGTCAGCCATCGCCGTTATTTGACTTCCCGTACCGATATTGACAAGGATACTTTCTGCCGGCGACTTTACAGAGCCCAAAAAACTGGCTTGATTATCTCCAATTGCGACGGCGACAGGAACTCCCTCATACTGCCCCAGAATAGCGAAATCGTCGGTGACTGAAGGCAGACGCATCGTTTTCCCCATCAACTCTTGAGCCATTGCGATAAATTCATGCTTTCTCAAATCGTAAAGGCCGAAGCTGGCGGCGACCGATGAATGAATCAGAGGAGCCGTGCGCTTAGTCAAGAAAAGTCCGGCATAATCCATAATGCTACAAAAGCTATACGCATCATTAGGAACTAGTTGATTTTTTAGATTGTAAAAATGAGTAGCAAAGCCATATCCCGTTGAAATCCTTTGCTCGGAAATCAACGACAGCTCCTCGCAATAACTCTTACCGCTCTTCTCCTGCAGAAGCGCACCTCTCTGATCCTGCCATGTCGCCAGGCGGGAAACCGCCCTACCATTCTTATCGACATAGACAATGCCATGCATCTGACCTGTCAAAGCGATAACGGCGATGTTTTTGTATTCGCTAATCAAATCATCCGCAACGGTCTTAACGGCGCATACAATCGCATCCGCGTCCTGCAAGGCAAAGGCGGGATTTTCAGCCTTGACCGCAAAAGAATTCGGAACGGTCAAACTCTTACAAACCCTTTTTTGAGTCAAATCGACAACGGCGGCACTGATTGTCGTCGTTCCGATATCAATGCCGATCGCAAAGCTTGAACTGTTCAACATAAGACCTCCTTCGCCAGGCTTCACCCTCAGATCATTTGGAGATTGCAATGTCATCGGTGCGCCTTAAAATAAAACGGTAGCCATTTTATCAGTTTTATTGCAAACACTTCAATCATGAATGTGATATAATCAATAACAACAATGGAACTGATTGAACAATTTAGCAAATCTCCAAAGGATTTCCCTGAGAAACAATTGGACGACCTCGCAAAAGAAGTGCGCGCACGCATCATCGGGGTAGTATCAAAAAATGGCGGTCATCTGGCATCAAGCCTCGGCGCCGTTGAGCTCATTATTGCATTGTTAAGGGTTTTCGACTCTGAAAAAGATCCGGTTGTTTGGGATGTCGGCCACCAAACCTATGCTTGGAAGATTCTCACTGGCCGCAATGATAGGTTTGATACACTGCGAAAAAAGGATGGCATCTCTGGCTTCCCTCGTCGTGACGAAAGTAAAAGCGACGCCTTTGTGGCAGGACACGCGGGAGTCGCAATCTCCGCGGCATTAGGTCTGGCCGCCGCCCGTGACCAAAAAAACGGAGAGGCCAACAAATCTACAGTCGTTGCGGTCGTAGGCGATGCGGCGCTTGCGAACGGCATCTCGTTGGAAGCCCTCAACAACGCGACTGCCACGACAAAGCGCTTTATTCTTATCCTCAACGACAACAAAATGTCAATCTCACAAAATGTCGGCGCGCTCTCTCGACATTTTGCCCGCGTCTTAGCCAGTCGGCGCTATAACAAAGCCAAAACAGGCATTGAATCATTCGCAAAAAGACTCCATCTTCATTGGCTCTCAAACCGCTATCACGCCATAGAGAGCCGAATAAAGAGCCTCTTTGTAAAGAATGTATTCTTTGAAGACCTAGGCTTACGCTACATCGGTCCCCTAGACGGTCACAACATAAAGCGGCTGATCAAAGCCCTGACTATCGCACGCGACTACAACCGCCCGATAGTTCTCCATGTAGCCACACAAAAAGGACGCGGCTACGAATATGCGGAACGCAACCCTGCACAATGGCACGGCGCCGCACCCTTTGACATTCAAAGCGGCAAGCCTCTGTCTCAGCCCGCTCCCGGATTTTCGGAAGCTTTCGGCGACGCCATCACCGACGCGGCAAAGAGCGACAAACGCATCATCGCGATAACAGCGGCAATGCGCTCCGGAACCGGTCTCGACACCTTTTACCAAAAATTCCCCGAACGCTTCTTTGATGTCGGCATTTGCGAAGAGCACGCCGTCTCATTTGCCGCAGGACTGGCGGCAGGCGGAATGCGGCCGTTCATAGCCATCTACTCATCATTTGCGCAGCGCGCGATAGATTCGGTATTTCACGACATCTGCCTTCAAGACTTGCCGGCGACACTCTGCCTCGACCGCGCCGGCATCGTCGGCGCCGACGGCATGACTCATCATGGCCTCTACGACATTTCACTGCTGCGCCCGTTCCCAAATATTGTCATAGCGCAGCCCCGTGACAGAGTCATATTGCAAAGCCTCATTAAGCTTTCTCTTGAAAATTCACATCCCTTTGCAATCCGATACCCGCGCGGCAGATGTCCCGAAAAACTACTTGAAGATTCATCCTCGGCTCAGATAGGCAAAGCGCAAATTATCCGTATGCCCAAAGGCAGCGCAAAGAGAAAAATCTGGATCTGGGCACTCGGCGATATGCTTCCCGCCGCCCTAGATGCCGCAGAAAAACTCGAAGCGGACGATATCGCATCAGTTGGCGTTGTCGACCCGATATTCATCAAGCCGCTTGATTACGAACTGCTCCAAAGGCAAATTGAAACTGGTGCCGAGATTGCAACAATCGAAAACGGCGTCCTTCAGGGCGGCTTCGGTTCTGCAATTCTTGAAGCCGCCCCTCACGGCAAAGTCACCCGCTTCGGTTGGGGCGACGCTCCGATAGAGCATGGCACGCCCGAAGAGTTGTTCAAAGAAGCTGGCCTTGACGCCGAAGCCATTACGAAAAGGTTGTCGTGAAAATGATTCAGCAAGAAATCCTCTCTGTTAAAGCGACAGTTGCCAAAACCTTTTTACAAAGAGCCAGAGGTTTGATTGGCAGGCCACCGCCGCCCAAAGGCGAAGGAATGCTGATACTTAAATGCAATGCGATTCATACCCTTTTCATGAGCTACCCCATCGATGCAACCTTTTTGGATAAAAATGACAGGGTAGTCAAAGCGGTAAAAAATATCCCGCCATGGCGTTTTATGGTCTTTGGTGGATTCAAAGCCGTGAAGGTGCTTGAAACCGCAAGCGAAAAAAAAGACTGAACTCCGTCTTACAATCGACCATCCCTGCCCTCGGCAAAAGATGGTGGAGGTTACAAGGAGATTTCGGACAATTCTCTTACGCTCAAAATGGCAAAACTTTTTCAAGTTTGATGATGATTTTATTTCAGAGAAATATTCTTCCCAATTCTCGATCAAGCAGAAAACTTTGGTCGGCTGTTCATATTTCTGTAATCCGCTCCGCTCAAATTCAGCACACTTAAATATGGCTAATGACTTTTTCTTTCCAAAGTTCTCAACAGGATTTCAAAGTCCTGCTGGATTTGCGGAACTTCATCCATCGCCATAGCTCGGCAACACTCTAAGACGATGAAAAGAAGTCCTATAAAAACCACAGAAAGGAACACAGAAAGGAATATTCCCCACCAAATGACAACCGAAGCGGCAACCGAAGCGGCAACTCCCCAGAACAGGGCAAAGAAGCCGATAGCATACAACAGCCATTTGTATTTTCCGCTTTGAGCGATTGAAATATGCAAAATCGTTTCTTCTCCTGCTACTTTTTCACATCGGATGAACAGATCTCCTATGAAAGTGTTACGGTATGTTTTGATTGGATGCAGATGCAGCGGATCATCCGGATCGCAGGAAAATACAATCGTTTTGCTCAAGCCCATGGCGGCTTTAATGACTTTCCATGAGAGAACATCCGATGTTGCCGGACATTCTTGGGCAAGAGCTTCTTTCAATTCCTCTTCCGACAAAGTTGTCCGCAAACAGTATTCAGCATAAGGCTGGAAGTATTTGTCAAAAATTTTCATTGCGCACTCTCCTTGCCGGTAATATACCATCACCCGTCGGCGTTTACAACTGCGGCAGAAAAATTATTCCCTTGGCATGGCAACATAACCTGTCTTTTCAATCAGCTCTTTTCCGGCGGGGGAGAACAGAAAATTTACAATTTTTCCGACATTTTTACTACGCGGCTTGACGGTGATGATACAACAATCGGCAATAAAGGGATAAGTACCGTTGCGGATATTTTCCACGGTGGGGGCAATGCCGTCGATCGCAAGCAGTTTGATTTCGCCGTTTTTGAACATTTCTGTTGAAAAATAGCGGAATGTAAAGCCGAGCGCTTCCTGATAGTTGCGGTAATTTGCTACATCGTTGATAATCCCGCCCATACCGACAAGGCGGTCTTCTTTCAAGGGCGGCATAATTGGTGTTTTGCCCATGATCTTTTCCAGCATGGTCTGGCTGCCACTGCCCTGATTGCGCTGAAATGGCTTGATTTTTCCGCTCAAACGCTTATCTATCTGCGACCAGTCGGTGATTTTACCGGCATAAATATCCCGGATTTGTTGTGAAGTAATATTTTTTATGGGATTTTTACTGTTGACAAAAAAGACAAACGCTTCTTTGGCAAAGGGAGTGATCTCATATTTCAAACCTTTGGCTTGGGCATCGGCGATTTGTATTTTGGATGGCGGGGCGCTGAAAATAAGATCGACTTCATTTTTCAGCAGCTTTTCAAAGGTAATATCCGAACCGTTAGTAACCAAATATTCCCATCGGGAGTGTTTTTCAAATTCGTTGCGGTCATAAAGGGCGCGGACAACACCGGAATAAACCGGATAAAGCGCATACGCCCCATCCATTTTCGGCAAATCCTTTGAAATCTTGAATTCGGGCGCGGCATCCACCACAACAACTTTGGTTTCAGTACGCCAGGGATCATAAGCGTACCAGTTGATATTGTCGCTCAACTGTTTAAATCGCTCCACCGTGTACCAGCGGTATGCAGGAATAAGGCAAAGGACAAGCAAACAGAGCAATGCAGAACTGCCGGCCCATTTCCAGATTTTTCTGGCTTTACGGAAGAGCAGAGAATAAATAAAAATCAGCAAAGAAAGCAAAAGGAGTGTCCAGAAAATACTCATTGACACCGGATTAACGCTGCCCAAGCCGATGTCAAGCAATCCTATCATCCACAAAAAGTTCGCTCCAGCAATAACGCCGCAGAAAAACAGTATTTTCAAAGATATTACAAGCGCAGTTTTTTTGCTGTTTTTATTTAAATCATTATCCATTGCTATCTCCGTACTGATTATTTTTGATAATCACCCAAGTTTACCATACTTCGCAGGCGTTTACAAACTGCGGAGAACAGTATCGGTAAGAATTTGCTGTAACCCATTGCGGTACAGGTACAAATTACTATAAAAACAAAGAGTTCAATCATACTTGACTGAACTCTTGAGAGATTTTTAATGGTGGGCGCTACAAGACTCGAACTTGTGACCCCTACCGTGTGAAGGTAATGCTCTAACCAACTGAGCTAAGCGCCCTAAAAAAGGATAAATCATTCTACCACAGTGAAAATCTTAAGTCAAACTTTTAACTGCGCGGTGTCACACTATCAATATTGTTAAGTCTAATGTCTCGCGTCTAATGTCAATCTTCGCTACTGGGAGAAAGGAGTCTTGGAGATTAGGAGTTTCGCCGCGTAAAAAAACTGTCAAACTCGCAAACTGTCAAACTGATTCTACTTGCAAACTTTGCTTAAGCTATGGGAAGTTATTGAGTCAAGATTTTGGTATACCAAGTCTAATGATCTTTATTAATTGGAAACAACTTATTTGAAACAACTTACCTTTAGCGCACGGGCTAACTCGCCCGTGCCCATTTTCTCATTGTTGAAAGCAGTTATATCAAAAATTGAAGACCACACTGCAGGAGATGAGCGCGGGCATATTAGCCCGCGCACCTCTTAAAAGTTGTGCTTACCAGTTGTCTAGGTTGTTTCCAATCTTAAAACTTTTTAAGGGACAGTCCTTCCTTCTCGTTATCATCCATGCTATTCCAAATCAGGGAAAATCAACCGATATGCTATACTTACCTTCTCTCCTACTGTAACTTGCTCATTCGGAACGTCTTTGCGCGTCGACCTAAATGGAACCATCCTCTTATCATTTCCAAACCTCGCAAAAAGTTTGGATATTGCATCTTGTAACCTTTTATCCTGCTTGGCGCGAATAAATGCGCATACTATATTCATCCGGTCTGTTGACATAGCCGAAATCGCATCTAGAAGAAGGCGTCCGCCCATATCCATATCGGTATCATATTTCAGAGCTCTCGCCTTCTGCAGATTTTCCCTTGCGCATAACACAACTGTGCGCGAAGAATCGCCTTGCAGCATCGCATCCAAAACGGAAAATGGAGTCTTTACATTCGATGCAACATTTCGACGCACAACCTCATCCTCGTCTCTCGACAACAATTCCAACTCTTCCTCTGTCGCCGCCCTATCCGAAGACAGTTTGCGACGACCAAGAATGTTCAGCGCAGAGCATTTCTTCAAAGCCTCCTCTATTCGTTTGTTTTTTTCAACCACATCCCACCCGGCCACAATACGGCGCCGAAGTTCAAAAATAGACGACTCGTTAAGTTCTGTGACACCTCCGTCTAGATTCTTGCATCCATAACATTCGGAACATGTCCAGGCGATGCGGTTCGCAAGCTTGGAAAAATCGAAACCGTCTACCTCAAAGTCGCAATCAGCATACTGAAAATCCCCATAGTGCAGCATCATAATCCTTCGGAACGCGACATCAACCTCCTGTGTGGACTTCAGTTTATGAACAGCGTTGGTAAACGCCAACAGATCGTCTTTAGTTGCTATGTTCGACAGCAATATAAACGCATCGTAAGCGTCGCCATAAACTTCAGCAATGTCACGCTCTGGCTCTTCAACACGGATATCCGCGTATCCGCAGCTTGCGATATTCGCAAAAAATGTAACACCAAAAGCAATTACTAGTTCAATCATCCCATTCGCAGATTTCATCACTGCCATCCTCCATGTCTCCATCATTTGCTGGCAAACGCCTAAGTATGTAATCTTGAGTCACTTCATCTTTGTATATAAATCCATCAAACGCAGATTCCTCATAACGCTTTCTATCAATGTATGGTCCTATGCCATAACTTGGGTCATAATATAGTATTCCGATTTTTGTTATGAAATGATTTTGAAAGCTAGAAGGCGGATTGGGAGAGGTTCCCTGACCAGGAACACCTGCCGCATCTGCAGCACAATTCATTAACAAATGAGACGGGATTGCCAAACCCTCAACTCCGGCATCGAAAGAAACGATTCGATGTTCCACAAACGGAATCGCTCCCCTCAGCCAATTCCTTATTGCAAACCCTAACGCTCGAAATCCCTCGACTGTCTGCTTTATACGCAATTCCACAATCCGTATTTCTGCACCATTGACATCTCGCAACCCTTGCGCAGCGAGTACCGAAATATACATATCCGCCCACGATCTACATTGTCCGTTTCGCAAAAGAACCAAATTCTCTGCGGAGGTGGGCTTGCATATGTCTGGGTCGTTGTAGTCAACATCAACCCCTTCTTCCCAAACGTTATTTTCATTTCCATCAAGATAGCCATAATATGTCAACAGTTTGTTGTCCTCAACGCGTTTAACGGTCCGACTCTTAAATCTGTTCCACACCTTGTTTTGAATTTGGTCATCGTTTACACCTACAATGCCTGAAGATCCTTCAGCTGCGCGACATCCAATATCAACAAATGTCTGCAGTAACGGTGAAATCTTCGGCGTCTCCCAGGCACAATACAACTCATTTTTGCTGCTTCCACAACCCACCCATGTTTTACCGCCATCGCACGACACAAACCATTCAAGCACAAATTTGTCATAGCAACCCACCCGATCTGGCAGATTAGCACTAGTGGCAGTTTCCGGAATACTTATAATTCCTTGACTATATGTACCATTGGTTGGTGGTAATGAAATATTATCTGGTCCAACAGCCTTAACAAAAAATCCCCCTACTGTCTCGTTTGGTGCAAATGCTATATCAGCCGATAGCTTCATCGTTGTATTGCGTACATAGCAAACCGGGAAATCTCTTTCTAAAGCGCCATCAATTCGCCCATTTATATCATAATCGTAATAATGTGGCGCGGAATAACCGAACATGCAATCCGTATCGCGCACCAATTGCTTGTACCCAACACCCGAGAAAGAAACCTTTTTTACTCGTGCATTTATGACTGTGTATTTTGCCATATCAAAAGCGCCACTATTCTTGTGCTCAATCATAACTTGAGCATCTCGAAACCTCTCAGACACATCATGTCCGTGCAACATGAACTGATGTCCTCCTATTTCGCACGCTGGATAGTTTGTAGATGTTATCCTGACAAGCTCACCGTTTCCGAGTTTCTCGTACAGTTCACCCTTGCCGCCGCATGACACCGTGACCATTTCCCCCGGCGGAAGTTCGGGCTTGCATGTAAACGACACACCTACCATCTTATTCGTCCCCTCGACACTGATGACGCCGTTAGTATCATCCCTTACAAACGGAATAAAAGCGCCTTCTTTCTCTTCCTTTTCCTCGCCTACGCCACCAATAGTCACATCCACCTTCACGACCGTGAAGTTTGTCGTGCAGTTGGCGGATGCGGAAAGCCCTTCTGCATTCGTCGCAGTCCCGCGCACTGTCAGCGGCTCTGCAAGATAAGA